>JAEKLK010000311.1 GCA_019509895.1 Betaproteobacteria bacterium
GCACGAGGAGCTTGACGCCGTTGGGCGTGCGGGCGGCGCGGTCGGCGACGATTACCGGGTTCTGCGCTTCGGCGAGCAGCTTCGCCGCTTCCTTGACCGCGCCCGAGTCGCCTTGCGGCGGCGAGGTCGCCACGTAGCGCGGGATGTACAGCTTCTGGTCGCCGTGCGTGCGCACCGGCTCCTGCTGCAGACCGGCATCGAGCGAGATCATCACCGGCCCATACGGCGGCGTCATGGCGATCTTGTAGGCGCGCACGAAGGACTGCGCGAAGTGCTGCAGCGACACCGGCGTGTCGTCCCACTTGGTGAAGTCGCGCACCAGCGCGTTGATGTCCTGCGCGGCGTGGAAGGTCGGCACGCCCGGCGGCCGGGACGCCGCGTCGAGGTCGTTGCCGCCGACGACGATCATCGGCACGCGGTCGCACCAGGCGTTGTAGATCGCCATGGTCGCGTGCTGCAGGCCGACCGTGCCGTGGCAGAGCGTCATCAGCGGCTTGCCGGCCACCTTGAAGTAGCCGTGGCCCATGCCGACCGCCGACTCCTCGTGCATGCACGAGAGGTACTCCGGCATCGTGTTGCCGCCGTAGTTTATGAGCGACTCGTGGATCGCCCTGAAGCTCGAGGCGCAGTTCGCCGGCAGGTACTTGATGCCGAGCGTCTTGATGACGTCGACCATGAAATCCGAGCCCGGCACGCCGCCGATGCGCGAGGCCGCGCCGTTTTCGCCCGGGCTCCCGGTCTCGGCGGCGGCGACCTGCGCGTTGGGCGGCAGGGCGGAGGGCACGCGCTCGGGTGCGGCAGGCGGTGTTGCGGGCAACGCGGGTGTGACGGCGCCGGCGGCGGTTGTGGCGATGACGCCGGTCAGGAATTTGCGGCGGTCGTTCATGGTTCGCTCCTCGGAGCGGAGAGAGTAAACGAATAATCGGCCAGCCGGGTGCCCAAGGCGCCGGCATGGACGCCGATGCAGTGAAGCCGGACGGCAACGTCGATGAGAAAAAGCTGGAGCGCAACCAGGAGCGGCTGGGCGTAGGCGAGGACCACAAGACCGAAGAGATGCGCAAGAAGCACCGCGGCACGTTTCCGTAAGCCGCTTATCTCGCCGGGCGGGCGGCGCAAGGGTGTAGTGTGGAGGGCAACCGGGAGACACCATGCACCGCCTCGCTTTCGCCTTACTAATCGCCGTCGCAGGCGCCGCCCACGCGCAGGATGCTGTCCAGAGCGTGCTGCAGGCGGCGCCGCAGCTTGTCGGCTTTGCCGGCTCACCCGAAAATTTCTACAGCCTGGTGATCGGCCTCACCGAGGGCAGGCCGGCCCGGCTTGTCGCGCCCGCGGTCGGCGGCTTCAGCCGAATCACCGCGATCAGCACGCCGGTGGGCTGAGTCCCGCCGACGCCGCCGCGCGCCTCGAGCTCGCGCGCCAGAACCTAGAGCTGCTCGGTATCGCGCAGCCGACGCCCGAGCAGATCAGCACGGCGCTGGTCGGCGGCGTGATCGATACGCCGAGCGGGCGTACGCAGATGGGCGGCGTGCTGCCGCAAGCAGCGCGTGCGCAGGTGCGCTCGCAGCTCGAGCCCGACGCGCGCACGCCAACGCCCGACGAGCTCGCATTTGCGCGACTGCCGGTGGAAATCCAGTCGCTGCTCGCCGGCATGCCGCCGCGCGAAGCCTTGATGAAGGTCGATCTCGCGCAGCAGCACTTGATGGCAGTGGGCGCCGCTTACACGAGCCCGGAGCGGATTCGCGCCATGCTGCAGAACCTGCTCGCGCCGCAGGCGGGGGTCTACTCCGTCGCCAGCGCGAGCGCGGGGGCGACGAGCTTTCCGCCGATGAGCCCGCTCATTTCTCCGTACGTTCCGGTGCGTTAGCCCGCAACGCATGAAGTGCGGCCTCGCCCTCGTCGCCATCTTCGGCGTCGCGATCTGCGCGAATGCCGTCGCCGACACGCTCGAGGACGCGAAGCGCGAAGGCGAGGTCGTCTGGTACACGTCGATGAACGTGTCGGACGCGGACGCGGTGCTCAAGCCTTTCCGCGAGCGCCGTCCCTTCCTCGAGATCAGCTTTGTGCGCGCGACCAGCGACCGCATCCGCAACCATATTCTGAGCGACGCCGCCGACGGGCGCTCGACCTGGGACGTGGTCGCGTTCAGGGTGTTCGATGTCGCCGCGCTGATTCGCCAAGGCCTCGTCGCGCAGTATCGCTCTGCCGAAACGGCGGCTGGCTTCCCGCCCGGCAGCGTGGACGCGGAGGGACGATGGGCGGCGATCTTCTCGCACGAGTACGTCATCGGCTACAACACCCGCCTGGTAAAGGCGGCGGACGCGCCGAAGTCCTGGCAGGACCTGCTGGCGCCGCGCTGGGCTGGGCGCTTCGCGCTCGACGAGGGCGACGTGGAATGGTACGCGGCCATGCTCGATTACTGGGGCCGTGACAAGGGCGCTGCATTCATGCGCGCGCTCGGGCAGCAGAAGCCGCATCGTGTGCGCGGCCACCAGGCGCTCGCCCGGCAGCTCGGGGCGGGCCAGTTTCCCCTGGCGCTCGTCTACTCGAGTGACATCGAGCCGCCGCGGCTCGCCAACGCGCCGGCGCAATCGGTGAAGAACCTCGATCCGGTCATCATGGCACCGACTGCAGTGGCGATCTCCAACACGGCGCCGCATCCGGCGGCCGCGCGGCTGCTGGTCGACTACCTCCTCTCGAAAGAGGGCCAGCAGGCAATCCGCAGCCGCAACCGGGCAGCGGTGCGCTCGGATCTCGAGCCCGCGAAGGCGCGAAGCTCGCCGCACATCCATCCACTGAATCCGCGCCTCGCGGAGAACTTCGCCGAGTACGAAGCGGAGTTCCGCCGCGTGCTCGGCAAGCGGCAGCCCTAATAGAAGCCTCATTCGCGATTGCTTTGCGCGAACGTCGCCAGGCGAAATACGACTGAGGGACATGGGAGGATGCACATGACAGGCAGGACTTTCAGCCGGCGCCGGATGCTGCAGTCGACGGCGGCGCTGGCGGCGGCCGCGCTGGCGCCACGCACCGTCTTTGCGCAGCAGGCCGTGCGCGCGCCGGCGGCATCGTTGCCCGCGCGCGGCGAGTTTCTCATCCGCGGCGCCATCGTGCTCAGCATGGATGCGGCCGTGCCGGACCTCGTCGCCGGCGACGTGCATGTGCGTGACGGCAGCATCGTCGCCGTCGCGCAGAAGATCCAGGCAGCGGCCGCACAGGTGATCGATGGCGCCGGCATGATCTGCATCCCCGGTTTCGTCGACACGCATTTCCACATGTGGAACGCGCTCTTCCGCCCGTTCGTGCGTGCCGATGTTCCTGCGCTCGGCTACTTTCCCGTGACCGCGCGACTCGGCCCGCTGATGCGGCCCGAAGACAGCTATCGCTCCGTGCGTCTCGCCGCTACCGACGCGATCGCCGCCGGCATCACCACCGTGCACAACTGGTCGCACAACACGCGTAGCCCGGAGCATGCAGAAGCCGAGCTCTCGGCCATGCGCGACATGGGCATCCGCGGACGGCTCGCCTACGGCACGCCCGTGGGCATGGCCGACGACGCGCCGATGGACCTCGCCGGCCTCGCACGCATCAAGAAGAGCTGGATGCCGGACAAGGACGGCCTGCTCACGCTCGGCATCTGCTCGCGCAACCTCGGCGCCCTGACGATCGGCGGCGGGGCGGCGGCCACCTCCCGCGGCGTCCTCACAGTCGAGCAGATCAAACGCGACTGGGACGGCGCCCGCGCCCTCGGCCTGCCGATCACCATGCACACCTCCGGCGCCAGCCCGATCACGGACCTCGAGCGCGCAGCGCTGCTCGGGCCGGACGTGCAGCTCGTCCATCCGCTGCTCACCACGCCCGAGGAGCGGGCGATCCTGAAGGCGCGCGGCGTGAGTTACTCGACTTCGCCGCAGCTGGAATCGCGGCGCGCCGCTCAGCTCGGCGTCATCCAGCTCGGCGAGCTGCTTGAAGCCGGCGTCAAGGTCAGCCTGTCGACCGACCACATCGCCTCCGCCAGTTGCGATCCGTTCAGCGCGATGCGCACCTTGTTCGCGCTGCACTCGCATCGCATCGGCGCACGCGTGCCGCTCACGCTGAAGCGGCTGCTGCAGCTTGCGACGATCGATGGCGCAGTCGATCTCGGCATCGCCGACCGCGCAGGCTCGATCACGCCGGGCAAGCGCGCCGACCTCGTCCTCGTGCGCACCAGCGATACGAACATGGCGCCTGCCGGCGATCCGTACGAGGCGCTCGTGTCGTTCGGCCTGCCTTCGAACGTCGACACCGTCATCATCGACGGCCGCGTGCTACGTCGCGCCGGCAGGTTTACGGCTTTCGATCACGCCAGGATCGTCGCCGATGCACGCGAGGCGGCCGTTGCGCTGCGCAATAAGGCCGGCTGGCCGACGTGAGTCTAAGGATGTAGTGCGGCCGGCCACGTCAAATCAGAGATTGCCCTACGGTTACTTGTGGGGGATTCCCCGGCACTATTGGCCAATGCAAGACATATGTCCCTCGACGTCCCAAAACTCGAATATCCACATCAAGACGCTGCACACGGCCTGTCTCGTGCTCGGCGGCGAACACAAGCTCGCTGCCTATCTCGGTGTTCCGACCGAACAAGTAGAGGCGTGGCTGAACGGGCGCGGCTCGCCGCCCGACTCGGTGTTCCTGCGCTGCGTCGACCTTGTCGAGTCGACTCGACAGCGCTAACGCTAGAACCCGATCGTTATGCCGATGTTCAGCACCGGATAGGCCTTGAACCGGTGCAGCTTGTCTTCCAGCGCGCCTTGCTCCGACGCTGTCTGGCTTTGCAGAGCGGAGCACTGGCCGGCGCTTAGCCCGGTGCAATCAGCGCTGAGCGTGGCTTTGGGCGAACCCATGAACATCACGCCCAGGTCCGCGTAGAAATTCACTCCCGCGCCAGCGACGTTGCCCCAACCGACGCCGAGATACGGCGCAGCGCGGTTGCCCGCTTCAACTTTCGCATTGATGGTGCCGGGGCCACCGTTGCTCGGACGACCCGTCGCCTCGTACTTGTTGTCGTTGAGGATGACGCCGCCGGTGAGGCGGAATATGGGACCGAGCGGATGAAAATCGAGCAGGGCGTTCAGGTTCGAGAGCTTGGCATCGCCCTTGTAGGAAACGTTGGAAGTGTCGACATCGTGGCCCCACTTCAGCGCCGAGTAGCCAACGCGCGCATCGATGGTTGGCGCGAGGTTGAACGCCACGTCGCCGCCAATACCGGTAGTGCCAGCACGTATTCCGATCCCGGCCGCGTGCAATGAGCTGGAGGCGGCGAATGCTGCAGCGAACATCAGAGCTCGTTTCATCGGTTCCCTCCGTTATTGCTTCCATTTAGCCCATGCTCACATGGGTGTCGAAGGAAATTGTGCTCGCGCCTCTACGCGATGCCGGTGGCCTCCAAGAAATCCCGTCTATTGACGCTAGCGCGCCCGCAGGACGAGCTTGCCGCGCAGATGGCGCGCTTCACTGACGCGATGCGCCTCGGCCACCTTGGCGAGCGGGTATTCAACGATGTCCGGCAGCGGTACGGCGCCCTTCGCGACCAGCTCGGCGACGCGATCCAGCCGGCGGCGGTCACGATCGACCTTCGGCCGCAATGACTTGACGTCGGTACGTGTCGTCGCCGGCGCGGCGCCGCCGACGGCGACGCTCGCGAGGCGGCCGCCGGGCTTCAGCACGTCGAAACTGCGCGAGGTGACGTCGCCGCCTACGGTATCGAACACCGCGTCGACGTCCTTCACCAGTTTGGTGAAGTCCTGCGTCCGGTAGTCGATCACCTCGTCGGCGCCTAGCTTGCGGACGTAGTCATGGTTGCTCGCGCTCGCGGTCGTAATGACGCGTGCGCCAAGGTGCCTGGCGAGCGCAATGGCGAAGCCGCCTACGCCGCCGGCGCCGCCCTGGATCAGGATCGTTTCGCCGCGCTTGAGCTGCAGCGTCTCCTCGAGGGAGACGACCGCCGTGAGCCCGGCGAGCGCAATCGCCGCGGTCTGGACGTGGCTCAGGCGCTGTGGCTTGTGCGCGACGATCGCCTCGCGGATGGCGATCTTCTCGGCGTAGCCGCCTTCGCGCGGCACCTCGCAGACGCCGAACACCGCATCGCCCGGCTTGAAGAAGCCCGCGCTGCTGACGATGACGCCGGAGAAATCCCGGCCTGGCACGTGCGGAAAGGCGACCGCGGCGCCGTACTGGCCGCCGCGCATCTTCCAGTCGGCGGCATTGACGCTCGCAGCATGGATCTCGACGAGCACCTCGCCGGACTTGGGTGTCGGGTCCGGAAGCTCGCCATACTCGAGGACTTCGGGCCCGCCGAAACGGCGGATGTACGCGGCTTTCATGGCGGCGATTCTATTTAGAATCGGTTACATGAAGATCGATATCTTCAACCACGTCCTGCCGCGCGATTACCTCGAGCTGGTAAAGACCCACTCGAAGGAGGCCGGCATGGTCAAGCGCATGTCCAACCTGCGCATGCTCTGGGACATCGAGCACCGGGTGGAGATGCTGCG
>JAEKLK010000312.1 GCA_019509895.1 Betaproteobacteria bacterium
ATCGCAGGCATGGAGGAGCGCCTGATCTCGCGCTTCGGCTGGGGGCTTACCGTGGCGATCGAGCCGCCGGAGCTCGAAATGCGCGTGGCGATCGTCCTGAAGAAGGCCGAGGCCGAGAACGTGCAGGTGTCGGAGGAAATCGCCTTCTTCATCGCCAAGCACATTCGCTCGAACGTGCGAGAGCTGGAAGGGGCGTTGAAGAAGGTGCTCGCCTTTGCGCGCTTCACCGGACGCGAGCTGTCGCTCGATGGGGCGAAGGAGGCGCTGCGCGACATCCTCAACCTCAACAGCCGGCAGGTGAGCGTTGAGGGCATCCAGAAGACCGTCGCCGAGTACTTCAAGATCAAGATCTCGGACATGCACTCCAAGAAGCGCAGCCGCAACGTGGCGCGTCCGCGCCAGGTGGCGATGGCGCTCGCCAAGGACCTCACCCAGATGAGCCTGCCGGAAATCGGCGAGGCTTTCGGCAACCGCGACCACACCACGGTGCTGCACGCCTGCCGCAAGATCGCCGATCTGCGAACGGGGGATACCTCGCTTAACCGCGACTATCTGGTGCTCGAGCAGGTGCTCAAGGGCTGAGACATGGAACAAGCTGTGCGCAACCCGCGTGGGAATTGTGAATAACGGGCGCCTGGCCGGATCGCGCCCAAACTATCCCCAGCGCTCCCGCTTCTCCCCACAGGTTGTCCCGGCCTTCGGCGAGGTGACAAGCCGCTGCCGGCAAAGCGCTTTTCGAGTTATCCGATGATGCAGGCTGCCTCTATTAGCTACTACTAATTAGGTAAATAAGAGAATGATTAAAGCAATGCGAGACGAGCTTCTCGCGCCGCTCGCGGCGGTCAGCGGCATCATCGAACGGCGCCATACGTTGCCCATCCTGTCGAACGTACTGATCGACACCGGTGGCGAGAATCTCTCCTTCCTCGCTACCGATATCGAGATCCAGATCGCGGCGAGGAGCGGCCTTGGCGGCTCACGTGATTCGCGCGCCTTCACGGTCGGCGCGCGAAAGCTGCTCGACATCCTGCGCGCGCTGCCCGAAGACACCGAGGTCAATCTGCAGCCGCAGGACAAGCGCCTGATGGTCAAAGCCGGCCGCAGCCGGTTCACCCTGCAGACGTTGCCGGCAGAGGACTTTCCCCGCTTGGCGCGCGCAGCCGGCGATAGCGCGCGCTTCTCGCTTCCGCAGAAGGTGCTGCGCCGGCAGCTCGGCCTGGTGCACTACGCGATGGCGCAGCAGGACATCCGCTATTACCTGAATGGGCTGCTCATGGTGGTGGACGCCGGTGAGCTGCGGCTGGTCGCGACGGACGGCCACCGGCTGGCGTTTGCATCGCTCGCGCTGGAAGCAAGCATGCCCAAGCAGGAGGCGATCGTGCCGCGCAAGACGGTGCTGGAGCTGACCAAGCTGCTTGCCGACAGCGACGATGAGGTACGGATCGAGCTCTCGAGCTCCCAGGCCGCCTTCACCTTCGGCTCCATCGAGCTCGTCACCAAGCTGGTCGACGGCAAGTTCCCGGATTACACGCGTGTCATTCCGACCCAGCACAAGAACCGGCTGCAGGCACAGCGTGAGCCGCTGCGCCAGGCGCTGCAGCGCGCGGCGATCCTATCGAACGAAAAGTTCCGCGGCGTGCGCTGGGTCCTCGCTGATTCGAGTTTGAAGATCGTTTGTTCGAATGCCGAGCAGGAGGAGGCGCAGGAAGAGCTTGAAGTCGGTTACAACGGTGACGCGCTCGACATCGGGTTCAACGTCAATTACCTGCTCGACGTGCTGAACAACGTGCCCGGCGCGCAGCTCGAGTGCGCCTTCGGCGACGCCTCTTCGAGCGCGCTCATCAGTTATGGCAGCGAGCAGGGGTTCAAGTACGTCGTCATGCCCATGAGGATCTAGCGTTGGCCGCCAATCCAGAAGAATACGGCACAGACGCCATCAAGGTCCTGAAGGGCCTGGAGGCGGTGCGCAAGCGCCCCGGCATGTACATCGGCGACACCTCCGATGGCACGGGCCTGCATCACATGGTGTTCGAGGTCGTCGATAACGCGGTCGACGAGGCGCTCGCCGGCTTCTGCGACGAAATTACCGTCACGATTCATACCGACAACTCCGTGTCGGTAATCGATAACGGTCGCGGTATTCCCACCGGGATCAAGGAAGACGACGAGAACAAGCGCTCGGCCGCCGAGATCGTCATGACAGAGCTCCATGCCGGCGGCAAGTTCGACTCCAACACGTACAAGGTATCCGGCGGCTTGCACGGTGTCGGTGTGTCCGTGGTCAATGCACTTTCGGAGTGGCTGCGCCTCACCATCTGGCGCGACGGCAGGGTGCACCAGATGGAGTTCCGTAATGGCGATGCCGTCGCGCCGCTGAAACTTACCGGCGCGAGCGAGCGGCGCGGCACCGAAGTGCATTTCCTCGCCGCGAAGGCGATCTTCGGCATCGTCGACTATCACTACGACATCCTGGCGCGGCGGCTGCGCGAGCTCTCGTTCCTCAATAACGGCGTGCGCATCGTGATGGTCGACCAGCGCACCGGCAAGGAAGAGAACTTCGCCTTTTCGGGAGGCGTCAAGGGATTCGTCGAGTACATGAACCGCGCGAAGAACGTGCTGCACCCGAATCTTTTCGTCTCGCACGCGGTCAAGGACGGCATCACGGTCGAGGTGGCGATGCAATGGAACGACTCCTACCAGGAGAACGTCCTGTGCTTCACCAACAACATCCCGCAGAAGGACGGCGGCACGCATCTGACCGGGCTGCGAGCGGCGATGACGCGTGCCCTCAACAAGTACATCGAGGAAAAGGAGATCGCCAAGAAGGCGAAGGTCGAGACCACTGGCGACGACATGCGCGAAGGCCTCGCCTGCGTGCTGTCGGTCAAGGTGCCGGAACCCAAGTTCTCGTCGCAGACCAAGGAGAAGCTGGTTTCCTCCGAAGTCCGGCCGGTCGTCGAGGAAGTCGTGGCCGAGAAGCTGCGCGAGTTTCTAGACGAGCATCCGGTGGACGCGCGCACCATCACGGTGAAGATCGTGGAGGCCGCGGCGGCGCGCGAGGCTGCGCGCAAGGCGCGCGAGATGACGCGCCGCAAGGGAGTGCTCGATGGCATGGGGCTGCCCGGCAAGCTCGCCGACTGCCAGGAGCGAGACCCGGCGCGCTGCGAGCTCTACCTGGTCGAGGGTGACTCCGCCGGCGGCTCGGCCAAGCAGGGACGCGATCGGAAGTTCCAGGCGATCCTGCCGCTCAAGGGCAAGATACTGAACGTCGAGCGCGCGCGCTTCGACAAGCTGCTCTCCTCGGCCGAGATCGCCACCCTCATCACGGCGCTTGGCTGCGGCATCGGCAAGGAGGAATACAACCCCGAGAAGCTGCGCTACCACCGCATCATCATCATGACGGACGCGGACGTCGATGGCTCGCACATCCGGACGCTGCTCCTCACGTTCTTCTATCGGCAGATGCCCGAGCTGGTCGAGCGCGGCCACATCTACATCGCGCAGCCGCCGCTCTACAAGGCGAAGCTCGGCAAGGAGGAGCGCTATCTCAAGGACGAGCACGAGCTGAACGCGTTCATGCTCAAGCAGGCGTTGGTCGAGGCGGCACTCTACCCGCGTGCCGGCGCCGAGCCGCTCGCCGGTGAGCCGCTCGAGCAGCTGGCCAAGTCGTATCTGCTGTCGGAGGCGGTGATCGAGCGTGTCTCGCGGCTGATCGATCGCGATGCGCTACAGGCGATCCTGGGCGATACGCACATTGACCTCAGCGGACGCGCGGCGGCCGAGGCATCTGCCGAGGCGCTGGAGAAGGCGATCGGCGGCGAAGGCATCGCCGTCGCCCCGCACTTCGATCAGAAGACCGACCGCTACCAGGTGCGCATCGAGCGCACCCGCCATGGCAACGTGCGCATGAGCACGATCGACACCGAGTTCGTGCATTCCGGCGACTATGCGCAGATCCGACAGACCGCACAGATGCTCGCCGGCCTGATCGGCGAAGGCGCCTATGTGCAGCGCGGCGATAAGCGCCAGCCGGTGCGCTACTTCGGCGAGGCGATGCGCTGGCTGCTGGGCGAGGTCGAGCGCTCGATGACGCTGCAGCGCTACAAGGGCCTGGGCGAGATGAACCCCGAGCAGCTCTGGGAGACGACGATGAACGTCGAAGCGCGGCGGCTGCTCAGGGTGCAAATCGACGACGGCATCGCCGCCGACGAGATCTTCACCAAGCTGATGGGTGACGAGGTCGAGCCGCGCCGGGCCTTCATCGAGTCGAACGCGCTCGGCGTTCGCAATCTCGACGTCTAGCTAGGCCGCGCGGCGCTTTTTCTTCGCGTCGTCGGGCTTGTCCTTCGCCGCGCGCGCCTGGAATTCGAAGCCGACCTTGCCGTCGGGCGTCTTCACTAGGAACGCCTTGAAACGCCGTCCCTTCTTGGACACGAAGCTGGTCAGCAGGTCGGTACGGCCGGTGGCAAGAAGCTTCTTCATCTGCTCGCGCTCGACCGGCTGCTGCAGGATCACGCGACCCGAACGGAAGTCGCAGCTGCGCTCCGGGCCGAGGGCTTTCTCGCACGTGTAGGTGACGCCGTGCTCGAAGACGCGCGCAGCGCACTTCGGGCAGTTTCCGAGCGGCTCCTGGCCGCTGAAATCCGGCGCCTCCGTACCTTCGCCGGAGGCTTGGCCGAAGTCGAATTCCGGCCGAAGCTCGTCCGACAGCCGAACCAGGGCGCTGAACGGCCGGCCCTGCTTGCTGCGAAAACCGGTGAGCGGGCCGACCACGCGCTTGGTGATCAGCTCGGCCACTTCCTCGGGCGACCACTCGCGGCCTGAGGTGACCTTCCAGATTGAGAAGTCGCACTTCTGGCACTGGAACTTGCGGTAATTCTCCTGCACCACGCCGCCGCATTTCGGGCAGGGCGCGGGCACCGTCGCGTACACCACGTCGGGGATGTCGCCCTCCTTTATAACGGCGACCATCTTGCGCACCAGCTCGCCGATCTGGTCCATGAACTCATCGCGCGAGAGCTTGCCCGCCTCGATCAGCTTTAGCTTGTGCTCCCATTCGCCGGTGAGCTCCGGCGAGGCGAGCTCAACGAGATGCAGCATGTGCAGCGCGAAGAGGAGCGAAAACGCTTTGGGCGTCGGCACCAGCTCGCGCCCGTCGCGATTGATGTATTCCTCGCGAATCAGACCCTCGATGGTCGCAGCACGTGTCGCCGGCGTGCCGAGCCCCTTGGCCGCCATCGCCTCGCGCAGCTCGTCGTCCTCCACCAGCTTGCCGGCGCCTTCCATCGCGGAGAGCAGCGTCGCTTCCGTGTAGCGC
>JAEKLK010000313.1 GCA_019509895.1 Betaproteobacteria bacterium
GCGCCCGGCACGCTCCGACTCCTGCTCGAGCACGAACACCGGCTTGCCGGCTTCGATGCTCTCGCCACGGCGCACGAACAGCTTCTGCAGCTGCCCGGCATAGGGCGAAGCGAGCATCAGGTACTCGCCCTCCACATAGCCCTGCCAGACGCCGTCATCCTGCTTCTGGCATCCGGCGAGGAGCGCAGCGACGACCAGGAGCGCGCGTCTCATCGCTTGCCCCGCGCGATGCAGCGCGCCGCCATCTGCAGCACGGCGCGCGCCTCGGCGCGCGCTTCGCTGTTGTCGCGCGCAAGCTGCAGCACAGCGCAGCCGATCACCACCGAATGGAAGAACGCCACGCACTCGGGCTCGGCGCGCAGCCCGCCCGAGGCGAGCGCCGGCGCCATGATGCCGCGCAGCTCGCCGACGAAGCGCCGCAGCGCCCGCTTGATCGCCGGATCGCGATCGGCCGCCGCCACCAGGCCGAGCATCACGCGCACGGTGCGCTTGTCCGACGATCCCTCGGCGATGCCGCGCGCCACCTGCGACGGGCTGTGTTCGCGCGCATGCGCCAGCTCGCCCGCGAGCCGCTCGATCGAGTGGCGCGCCACCGCCTGCATCAGCTCGGCGCGGGTGGGGAAGTAGTAGGTGAGGTGGCTCTGGCGCACCCCGGCCGCGCGTGCGACGCGCGGCTGCGTCAGCTCGTGCGCGCCGCTCTCGGCCAGGAGGCCGAGGGCCGCTTCGAGGATGCGGCTGCGCACGTCCATTTGGTAAGTCTACCAAACGCCGCGGCGCCGCGCCGGCCCTGTCGTGTCAACGCTGCAGTTCACGCGGCTCCTAGTCCTATCGACCTAGCCGCCGATGCGACGGGCGTTCGCGCCGGCGCGGCATCCTGCCAGTCTCTTGTTGCCGGGAGTCGCGTTATGAGGTCGTGGTTCGTGCTGGGTGCGAGCGCCGCCTGGAAACTCGCCTTTGCCATCGTGCTCGCGGGCTTTGTCTGCGTGCTCGCCTTCGTATGCCAGTCGCTCACCGGCCTTGCCCTGCTGCCGGACGCGCTGCCCCAGATCCCCGGCGCCTGGCTCGACGCGACGGCGTCGCGCCTGCCGTTTGCGATGCGCTGGCTGCCACGCGCCCTGCCGGCGGCGCTGCCCTTCGCCATCGTCTGCTTCGGTGCCATGGTGCTCGCCGCGGCGCTCGCGCGCCGGCAGACCGTGGCGCTCGAGGCGGCCAGGCGCGACGCTGAGGACCGGCAACGGCGCGTTCGCCAGTACGCCGGCGAAGTCGACAGCGACGGTCGCATGGAGCCCTACATCGGCTCGGACGTGACCGTGGTCGGGTTCGAGCCGGAAGAATCGTATCGATTTGTGACCGACGAAAGGTCGCCTGCGCCCGACAACGCCGTTTCCCGCGAGCGGGCGACGAGTTGGTAGGCTTACCAAAACCGTAGGGCGCGTTACCAGCCGTAACATCCCGGCAGCACGGCTGCCGGCGATCCCTGCTTCAATGCTCTCCGTACGTTTCAACTTTCTCTGAGGAGAGCAGACAATGAAATCCAGAATCGCAATCGTGCTCGCGGCAAGTTTCGTCGGCCTCGCGGGCTGCGCCTCGCAGGCGGAGATGGTCGGCGCCGGCACCGGCGCGGCGGTCGGCGCGGCGGTGGGCGCCGGGCCGATGGCCACCCTCGGCGGCGCCATGGTCGGCTACGGCGCCGGCCACGTCTACGACCAGAAACACCGCTAAGAGGGCTGGCAAAGGCCCACGGCGTCGTCCCCGCGCAGGCGGGGACCCCGTTTAGAACTTACCAAGACCGCTTAACGGGGTCCCCGCCTGCGCGGGGACGACCGGCAAGAGCTTCCTACGCGAACAGCGGTCGGCCGCGCCGTGCCGCAGTCGCAGCAGTCGCAGGCCGCGGCGTAGGTACCCTCGGGGAGAAAATATTCTAAACTTGAAGCCGGTCCATGAAACTTAAGGCCCTGACACAGCAGCAGGTCGAGCAGTACTGGCGCGAGGGCTTCGTGCCGAAGATCCGCGTCATGAGCCGCGAGGACGCCGAGCGCGCCAGGGCGGCGCTCGAGGACTACGAGCAGCGCACCGGCGGGCCGCTGCGCGGCAATCTCCGTCACAAGGCGCATCTGCTGTTTCCGTTCCTGTCGGAGATCGTGCGCAACAATCGCATCCTCGATGCGATCGAGGATCTCTACGGGCCGAATCTCTTCTGCTGGACGTCGAACTTCTTCATCAAGGAAGCGCGCAACCCGGCGTTCGTGAGCTGGCACCAGGACGCGACCTACTGGGGCCTGTCGGCACCCGACGTGGTGAGCGCCTGGGTGGCGCTGACGCCGAGCAACACGGCCAACGGCGCCATGGGCGTCATGCCGGGCTCGCATCGCACGGAGCAGCTGCCGCATCGCGACACCTTCGACAAGAACAACCTGCTGACGCGCGGCCAGGAGATCGCCGTCGACGTCGATGAGTCGGAGGCGTTCTATCTCGATCTTGAGCCGGGAGAAGCGTCGCTGCACCACGTGTTGCTCGTGCACGGCTCGCCGCCCAATCCGTCGGACGACCGCCGCATCGGCTTCGCGATCCGGTACGTGCCGACGTCGGTGCGCCAGCTCCATGGCGAGGACAGCGCGACGCTCGTGCGCGGCGTCGACAGCTTCCACCATTTCGACCACGAGCCGATCCCGACGCGCGAGATGGAGCCCGAGCTCGTCGCCCTGCACAAGCAGATCGCCGAGCGTAGCGCCCAGATTCTTTACCGCGGCACCGAGATCAAGTCGTACGACGATCCGGCCGCGCGCGGCACCTACCGCTAGATTTTTTCCAGTCTCAGGAGCTTCGCCGCCGTCTCGCCGAGCATGGCGCGACGATCCGCGTCGGAGAGCTCCGGAGTACCGAGGATGTGGTCGACCGAGGTCTTGGTCCAGCCGAACGGGTCGTCGGTGCCCATGACGATTTGCGAGGCGCCGACCTGCGCGGTGAGATGGCGCAGCGCTTCCGGCGTGAAGACGAGCGAGTCGAAATAGAGCTGCCGGAGGTATTCGGTCGGCTTCTTCTGCAGCTTCACCGCCGCGCAGCGGTCGGGGAAGGTGAGGCAGATGTGGTCGGAGCGGTCGGCGTAGGAGGCGAGGTAGCCGCCGCCGTGCGCGGCACAGAGCTTGATCCCCGGGAAGCGGTCGAGCGTGCCTTCGTAAATCAGATGCGACAACGCGAGCGTGGTCTCGAGCGGGTTCCAGATGGTGTTGTTCAGGCCGCCGTTGCCGCGCAGGCGATTGTCGAGATCCTTGCTCGCCTGCGGGTGCATGAAGACGAGCACCCCCAGCTCCTCCACCTTGGCCCAGAACGGATGGAACTTCGGATCGGAGAGCTCGGCGCCTTCCACCGAGCCGCCGATGGCTGCGCCGCGCAGGTTGAGCTTCTTCACCGCGTGCTCGAGCTGCTGCGCGGCGAGATCGGGATATTGCAAGGCGACGCTGGCGAAGGCGACGAAGCGCTCGGGCTGGCTGGCGCAGAGCTCGGCGAGCTTCTGGTTCTGCAGCTCGATCACCTTGGTGGCGAGCTCGCGCTCGAGCGCGTACCAGGTCGGGTTGATCGACAGCGCCTGCATGTCGATGCCTTGCTCGTCCATGCGCTTAAGTCGCTCGGCGAGCGGGTGCGCGTACACCGGCGCGATCTTCTGCTGCATCAGCGACAGCGCTTCCGGGACGACCGCATGCGCGTGCACGTCGATCGTGCGCACGCGCCGGCCGCCGACCGAGACTTCGCGCCGGCGCGGCTGTGCGTGGGCGGCCGGCAGCAGCTCGCATCCGGTGAAGGCGATGCCGGCGAGCGCGCCGGCCTGTCCGAGGAATTCGCGGCGCGTGCTCATGCGGCCTCCCGTGTCTTCATGGTGGCGCGAGCATAAAACAAAAGGCCGGACGCGCGTCCGGCCTTTCGCGGAGAGCGAGTGCGGTTACTTGGACGAGGAGCCGGCGGCGGCGCCCTGCGCGAGGCGCTGCGCCATCTGCAAGTGCTCTTTGATCTTGGCGTTCGCCTGCTGCACCGCGGACTTGAACTGCGGGTCCTTCGCCTTGGCGGCGATGTTCTCGGTGTCCTGGACGTTCTTCTCGTGGTCCTTGACCATGTGCTCCATGTAGTCCTTGTCGAACTCGGCGCCGGATTTGCGCTCGAGCAGCTTCGACTGCGCCATGTCCTTCATCGGCGCGTTGTCCGGCAGCGCGACGCCCTTCGACTTGGCGAGCGACTTCAGCTCGTCGAGCATCTTGCCGTGGTCCTGCACCATCTGCTGCGCGAACTTCTTGACGTCTGGGCTCTGTGCTTTGGAGGAGCCCATCTTGCCGGCTTCAATCTCGGCGATGTTCGCGCTGGCCAGCTGCTTCATGGCGGCCTGGTCGTCGTTACTCATCTTGTCCTGGGCGTAGGCGGGCGCAGCGACGAACGCCGCGAGCGCCAGGGCGGGAATCAGGGAACGCATTGGGAAGCTCCTGCTCAGTAGTGGGAAACACCCGACCTCAGCAAGCGATGTGCCTGAATTCGGTGCCTGACCCCGAATTCAGACCTCGGCCACCGTATCGGCCCACGGCTGCGCCGGCTCGGTGCAGCCCATGTTCATCTCGCCCGAGCGCAGCACGCCGCAGGGCCGGGCGTAGGCGTCGGGGTAGACGCCGCGGCGCGCGGTGGCGACCCGGAAAGCCGCTTCCAGCGCCCGGCGATCGTCCGGCGCGAGCGCCGGATCGGCGAGCACCGTGTCGCCGCCGCTCATGTCCATGCGCGGGCGGTGGAACGCGTCCTCGAGCGTCATCCCGTGGTCGATCAGGAACGAGCTCAGCTGCAGCACCGCTCCGACGATCTTCCTGCCGCCCGCGGCGCCGAGCGCATAGCGATCGCCGCTCGGCGTCTCGCCCACCACCGGGCAGTAGTTACCGAGGCAGCGCTTGCCCGGCGCGAGCGAGTTGGGCCTTCCGGGCTCCGGGTCAAACCACATGATGCCGTTGTTGAGCAGTACCCCGGTCGAAGGCGAGACGACGCGCGAGCCGAAGATGGAGAGCAGCGTCTGCGTTACCGCGCAGAAATTGCCCTCGCGGTCGACGATGCTGAAGTGCGTCGTGCAGCCATCCCGGTCGCCGGCCGTCTGGAAGCGCTCGCCCCAATGCCGCGCGAGCGTGCGCGCATAGTCGACGTAGCCCGGCTTCGCTACCGCCTGCAAATCGCGCAGGCACTCGACGATCACCGGCCCGCCGGTCATGCCGGGCGCGGCGAACACGCGGCCGCCGTGGTAGCGGACCTCGATCGGCTCGGCCCACTGCGCGCGATAGGCGGCGAGAGCGCCGACCTCGCCGCCATAGAGGGCCGTTGCGCCCTGGCGGCCGATGGTTTCGAGCGTGTCCGCGAGCCGGCGCTGGTCGAGGCGTTTCTCGCTCGTCGCCGTCCAGCCGGCGAGCGGCGGCCAGCGGCCGTCTTCCAGGAAGAGCGCCGCAGCATCGCCATCGAGCGATAGCGGCCGCGCGGTCGAGGCGATCAGCAGGCCGGCGTACCAGTCGAGCAGCATCCCCTCGCGCGCGAGCTTGGCAGCCGGCGCGACGACCTCGCGCCAGGGAAGGCGGCCGAACTTCTGGTGCGCGAGCTCCATGCCGGCGGCCACGCCGGGCACCGCGACCGCGGTGGCGCCTTGCACGTTGCGGTCGTCTTTCACGCGCGGCCAGGCGAAGAGCTCCGGATCTTGTCCGCCGACCACCGGATAGTCCGCGGGATTCAGCGCCCGCGGCGAGCGCATGCCGTAGTCGACGACGTACGCCTTCTGCTCCTTTGCGCGCCACAGGACCATCGCGCCGCCCGCGGCGACGCCGCTCATCCACGGCTCGACCACGCCGACCGCGAACGACGTGGCGACCGCGGCATCGATCGCATCGCCGCCCGCGGCGAGCACCTCGGCGCCGACGGTCGCCGCCTTCTTGTGTTGCGCGGCCACCACGCCGCCGCGCGTCGCGACGATCCGCTTGCGGACCAGCTGCGTATCGGAGAAGTTGTCGTTCATTCCGGACGATCGCGTGCGACGAGCGAAAGATAGTCGCTCACCGGGCGGCCGGCGAGCGGTTTCATCAACACGCGGATGGTATGCAGTTGCTCGCCGAGCTGTACGCCTTCGCGCTTGCGCAATTCAAGGTAGCCGAGCTTCTGCCAGAAGCGCTCGGCCGGCGCATTGCCCTGCGCCACGCCGAGGCGGATCCACTGGCAGCCTTGCGAACGCAGCCACGACTCGAGCGCGCCGTACCAAAGCTGCGCCGCACCCGTGCCATGCAACCGCGTCGCGATGATGAAGAGACCGATGTGCCAGACGCCCGCCGCAAAGAGATTGGCGACCATCTCCGCCAGGCCGATGATCGCGCCGCTCGCATCGCGAAAGGCGACGAGCGATTTGCGCGTGAAGTCCCATTCCGCCGGCGGCAGCGCTTCGAGCTCCTCTTGCGCGGCGCCCGGGCCGGGCGGCTCGCCGGTGACGCGCAGGTAGTACTCGGGACTCGCTTCCAGAAAGCGCTGCACCTCGGACACCTCTGCGCCGGTCACTTCGCTCGCGTGGCCCTCGCCCGCCGTGAAGAGCGCACCTGGCAATGGAATTACGAATTCGCGCGCGCGTAGCGCACGATCTCGGCGTGCGTGGCGAACCAGACGCCCTCGTGGCCGCGCATATGGCGGATGAGCTCTTCCAGGATCCAGACGCGCGAGCGGTAGCCGATGACATGCGGATGCATGGTGAGCTGGAAGAGGCCGCACTCGCGGTACGCGGCATCGAACTCCCGCTTGAAGATGTCGAATACATCCGCTGGGGGCGTGTACGGCCTGAGCGCCGCGAAGCGGTTCATGTTGAAGTACACCGCGTCGTCGCGAATCCATTCCACCGGCAGCTCGACCACGCCGGTCGCGTTCCCGTCCATGAGGAGCTCATAGCAATCGACATCGGCCATCAGCGACGAGTCGTATTCGAGACCCATCTCCTGGGTGATGGCGAGCGTCTGCGGGCTGAAGTCCCACGACGGCGTGCGGATGCCGACCGGCCGGACGCCGCAAATCTTCTCCAGCGTTTCGGCGGAGCGCATCTGCAGCTCGCGCTCATCTTTTGCTGGCAGCTCGGAGTTGCGCTCGTGGATCCAGCCATGGATGCCAATCTCGTGGCCCTCGGCGATCAGGCGGCGCTGCTCCTCCGGATAAAGGAGCGCGGTGACCGCCGGCACGAAAAAGCTCGCCCTGACGCCCGCGCGCCGCAGGATTTCCAGGATGCGCGGGATTCCCTGACGCGCACCGTACTGGCCCTGCGAGAGGCGCCCGATCGACTGCCCGCCATCGCGCAGCTCGTTCGTGTCCTGATCGGAATCGAACGAGAGTGCCACCGCGCAGCGCGCGCCGCCGTGCCAGCTTTTCGGCTTGAGCGGCCGCCCGGCGCGCACCTGCTCGACGATGCGGCGCCATTGCTCGTCCTTCCATTGCCAGGGCTGCAGCGTGCGGTCGTCGTTCATTTGGTCCCCGCTCTGATCTTGCGCGCGAGCTCGTTGATGAATCCCGCCTCGTGTTCCACGAACCGGGCGAACTCGGCGGGCGGCATGCCGACGCCTTCCAGTCCCTGCGCGTCGAACTGCTGCTTCACATCCGCATCCGCGAGCGCCTTCACCACCTCGCCATGGACGCGATTCACGATCTCGCGCGGCGCACCGGCCGGAAGCCAAAGGCCGAACCAGTTGATAAGGTTGTAGCTGGCGAAGCCCGCTTCCTGCATCGTCGGCACATCGGGCAGGCCCTTCCAGCGCTTCGCTCCCGTGAGCGCGAGCACCTTCACCTTTCCCGCGTGCGCCTGCTGCGCGGCGAGCTGCGTGCCGACGAAGAAGAGGTCGATGCGTCCGGTGAGGACATCGGTCATCACCTCGGCGACGCCTTTGTACTGCACGGCGACGATGTCGACGCCGGCCATCGCCTTCATCAGCTCGGCTGGAATGTGGCTCGCCGTGCCGATGCCGGCCGAGCCGTAGTTCAGCTTGCCCGGATTTTGCCGCGCATAGGCGACGAGCTCCTGCACCGTCTTGTAAGGCGTGCTGGGCGGCACGATGAGCGCCTGGCCGAAATTCTGTGCAGCCAGCGTCACGTGCGTGAAGTCCTTCACCGGATCGAACGGCACGTTGTCGTTGAAAGGCGGCGTGTTCACATGCGAAGCGGTGGTGAAGAGCCACGTGTAGCCATCGGGCGGCGTCTTTGCCACATAGGCGGTGCCGACGATGCCGCCGGCGCCGGCGCGGTTCTCGATCACCAGCGGTTGGCCGAGATTCATCTTCGGCGCCAGCATGCGGATGATCAGATCCGGCGGCCCGCCGGGCGGTGAGGGCACGACGACGCGGATGGGTTTGCTGGGCCAGTCCTTCGGCTGAGCGGGCGTCGTACTGTAGACCAGCGCGACAATCAATCCCATTAGAAGGCGTGTAGCCACGACCATAGATTATGTCCGCCGGTGCCAATAACCGGGACGCCGCCGCTGATGCGCAAGCGCAAGAATCTCAATCGAAGCGGCGCGATGGCGATAGACGATGCTGTACGGATAACGAGCCACGACCGCGCGCCGCACATCGGCGAACACTGGCGTACCCGCATCCGGAAAGTCGCAGAGGAGCGCTATGGTTCTTTCCACTTCCGCCGCCAACGACTTGCCCAAACCCGGCATTCGCGACTCATAGAAGAGCGCGGCCTCTGCGAGTTCAGCGTCCGCGTCCGGATGAAAGCGATGCGGTATCACCCCAGCCGTCGGCGCAGCCGGGCGAACACCTCGTCACCAGGGATAAGCTTCACTTCACCGCCATCGATCTGGGAGATGCGACGCTCGATCTCCCGCCGCCAGGCCTCTTCTACATCGGCCTCCGCAGGGCCATCGAGCGATTCAATAAGGGACAGCGCGAGTTCCGCCCGTTCCGCTTCAGACAATTGGGCGGCCTTTTTCTTCAGTTCCGTAAGCGTATCGGACATCGGCCGATTATACGTTCGCCTCTATGGACGTCAGCCGAGCCTCGCGCACCGAGCGCACGATCGCTTCCAGCACGGCGACATTGTGTACTTCATCGCCGCCCGGGACGGCGATCGGCTTGCCCTCGACCGCGGCGCGCGCGAAATGCTCGAGCTCGGCGCGCTCGGTGCTCGTCTTCGGGAAAGTGCGGACTTCGGGCGGCTGCTTCTTCATCGGATCATTGAAGTCGATGAAGCAATGCTTGAGGCCCCACGTGTGCAGGTGCTCGACGTCGCCGACCTCGGCCCATCCCTTGGAGCCGAAGATCTGCAGGCGCCAGGTTTCGGCGGTAGCGATGACCGTGCCGAGGTAGCCGCTGGCGCCGGCGCGGAAGCGGAAGAGCATCGAGGTGGTGTCGTCGACGCCGTAGTCGTGCACCAGGCGGTGGCTTTGCGCGAAGACGCTGCCGATGTGGCCGGCGAGGTAGAGCATCGCGTCGACGACGTGCACGCCGCGGCCGGTCATGCCGCCGGCGGGCACTTCATCGCGGTCCTGGCGCCAGTGCTCGCGCGCGAAGCGATAGGCGCTCGGGCCGCAGAAATTGCCCTCGATGTGCAGCAGCTTGCCGAGCCGGCCGTCGTCCAGCATGCGACGCACTTCGTTCAGCGCCGGCTGGAAGCGCCAGTTGTAGCCGACTGCGAGGGTCAGGTGCTGCTCGGCGCACGCGCGGACCGCCGCCTCGGCCTCCTTGGCGTCGAGGCCGAGCGGTTTCTCGACGAAGACGTGCTTGCCGGCGCGCGCTGCCTCCAGGATCTGCGCGCCGTGCAGGGAGTGCGGCGTCGCGAGCACCACGGCGTCCACCTCGCGAGCGCCGAGTAGCCGCTCGTAGCTCTCCACCAGCCGGATGCCGTGCTGCCGGCAGAAGTCCGCGGCCTTGGCCGGCGTCTGCGTCGCGCCGGCGACGAAGCGAATGTGCTCGCTTCCCTGAACGCTTGTGACGAGGTTGCGTCCCCAGGTGCCGATACCGACGATCGCTGCGCGGATCACCCCGCCATTATGCGAGGGCTAGGGCTGCCCGGATGGCAGGGCGCTCGTCGCGTAGCTGCGCGCAGCGCGCAGGAATTCCGCCCGGTCGGCCGCGGAGGCAAAGGCGCGATTGGAGGTGAACTCGATCCCTGCGGTCACATCCTCGATCGAAACGATGGTGCGCCACTCGCGAATCGAGCGCGTTCCCGCCTGGCTGACCTGCAGTCCGGCGGGGCTGATCTCCACCTCGCAGGTGTAAGGCCCGTCGCTGCCGAAGCGCTCGCGCATGAACTGGCGAAGCCGCGATCTGCGCGCGCTCGCCATGCCGGCGGGATAGAGGCTCGCCGTGATGCCAATCGCTGCCGCGGCGGCGAAGAGCCGCCAGCCGATCGCGGCCGGCGCGCTTACATAGGCAAGTGCCGCGGCGATGCAGCACATCACCACGGTGCTTTGCGAGCGCCAGTAGCGGATAAGGCG
>JAEKLK010000314.1 GCA_019509895.1 Betaproteobacteria bacterium
AAGCGGCTCCTCGCCAAGGCGCCGCGCCCGCTGATCGGCGTCCTGCAGCAGGCGCTCACCGAGCTGCCACCGGCGCGCCTGCGCGCGCTGCATGCCGAACTCGCGCACGTCATCGCGCACCTGCACGGCAGGCAGGTCGCCGCGGCGCGCGCCCTGCCGCTCTCCGAGATGTAGCTAGTTCGGCGCGAAGCAGTAGATGAGTCCGGCGCCCCCGGAGGCTTTCAGCTGGTCCTGGCTGCAGCCGCGCGAGCCGTGCGAGGAGTTCCAGGACTTCATGTGCCAGGTGTCCTTCAGCCCCTCGCGGTCGTGATGGCCGACAATCGCCGAGCCGTCGCCGCTCTTCGTCCAGTTGCCGCACGTCGTGTCGCCGCCGGCGGTGGAGAAGCGCCCCTCGGGATCCGAGCCGGTGAGGATGTCATGCTCGTTCGGCTGCTCGCCGCGGCCCTTGACCGGCTGGCCTTTCTCGTCGAGCGCCGTCTGCTTGGTGATGTTGACGTGGTCGGAATGCAAATCGTCCAGGCTTTTCGCCACCATGACGCCCTTGGCGTTGTACCAGGGGCCTTTGCCGATGCGCTCGCGCGCGCTCACGCCCGCATCGCCGCCCGGTAGGACCGTGCTGAGATAGGCC
This sequence comes from Betaproteobacteria bacterium, assembly GCA_019509895.1. Taxonomy (GTDB): domain Bacteria; phylum Pseudomonadota; class Gammaproteobacteria; order Burkholderiales; family SG8-39; genus SCGC-AG-212-J23. Next base: position 629 of record JAEKLK010000314.1, read on the forward strand.
TTCCAGTTCGTGTGCTTCGAGCCCGCGGCCTGGGCGAGCGCGTTGCAATGCGCATCCGCGCCCTCCACGCCGCCAAGGTTGGCGCCATTGCCCTTGCCGGTGCTCGTGACGAAGAAGGTCATGTCGTGGTTGTCGCCTTCGAGGGCGGCGCACGCCGCGAGAACGGCGCTGGCTGCTGCTATGAGTGCAATACGTTTCATTTTTCTCTCCGTGGTTAGTCCTGCGGTAGCGGCGGCAGCGAAGCCCACACCGTTCTTGAACTCATAGAGCTGCCGGACGATATGCGCGAGCGCCGTCATTGCGACAGCGAGCAGCGCCTGGCGTGGCGTGTGCCGCATAGCCTCCTCCTCTGAGAACGAGTCTAGCAGGCCTACAACTACGGCGCCCGTCGCCGTGTGCGCGCTCGCCGGCGATACAGTCATCTACAAGACCGGAGAAGTGCGCATCAACGAGTCGAGCCTCGTACGTCGTGCAGATGAAGTAGCTCGCGCTGCAGGAAGGCGCGCAGCGCCGGATCCGATTCCAGGCCGATCGCGCGCTGGTACGCGGCGGCAGCCGCCGCCGCGTTGCCCGCGCGCGCGAGAAGCGCGGCGCGCGCCGCCCAGTACGGCTGGTATTGCGCAAGGCGCGCATCGTCGGCGAGCGGCTCGAGCTCGGCCAAGCCGGCGGCGGCGCCTCGCGTTTCGGCGATCGCCACCGCGCGGTTGATCGCCACCACCACCGAGCCGGTGATGGCGAGCAGCGCATCGTAGAGCTGCACGATGGCGCTCCAGTCGGTCTTGCCGGTGAGGCGGCGCGCGGCATGCGCCGACTGCACCGCCGCCTCGAGCTGAAAGCGCCCGGGCGCACGCATCGCGCTCGCGCGCAGGAGCAGCGCCTCCGCTTCGTCGATCAGCGCCCGATCCCAGCGCGCCGGATCCTGCGCCGCGAGCGGCACGAATTCGCCCGCGGCGCTGCGCCTCGCGTGGCGGCGGGCATCGGCGTGCAGCATGAGCGCGAGGAGCCCGAGCGCCTCCGGCGCCTCGGGCAGGAGCGTCGCGATGAGGCGGCCGAGCCAGATGCCCTCCTCCGCAAGATTGCGCGAGCTCGGCTGCGTGCCGGCCGGATCGGCCCATCCTTCGGTGAACACGGCGTAGATCGCCTCCAGCACGGCATCGAGCCGCTCGGCGAGCTCGTGCGCCTCCGGCACGCGAAATGGGATGCCGGCGTCGCGGATGCGCGCCTTGGCGCGCACCAGCCGCTGGCCCATGGTGGCCGGCGCGACCAGGAACGCCGAGCCGATCGCCGCCGCATCGAAGCCGAGCACCGCCTGCAGCATGAGCGGTGCGCGCACGCCCGCGTCGATCGCGGGATGCGCGCACGCGAACATGAGGCGCAGGCGCTCGTCCGGTATGGGCGCATCGCCGTCGGCGGCATCGACCAGCTCATCGGCGATGAGGACGAGCGTCGGCTCCGCCTCGACGCCGGTCTGGCGCCGCCGCGCGGCGTCGATCAGCTTGCGCCGCGCCACGGTGAGCAGCCACGCTTCCGGCGCGCGCGGGATGCCCTTCGCCGGCCATTCGGCGAGCGCCGCGGCGAACGCCTCGGCGAGCGCATCCTCGGCCGCGGCGACGTCGCGCGTGCGCGCGGCGAGGAAGGCGACGAGCTTGCCGTAGCTCGCGCGCGCGACCGCCTCGGCGGTCGCCGCTACGTCCACACCGGTCGCACTTCCACCGCACCATACGGCGCGCTGGGATGGCGCTTCGCCCAGCCGAGCGCCGCCTCCATGTCCGGCACCTCGAGCAGGAAGTAGCCCGCAAGCTGCTCTTTCGTCTCGGCGAACGGGCCGTCGAGCACCGCGTCCTTGCCCACGGTGCGCGCCTCCGAGGTTGGCCGCAGGCCGTGATTGCCGACCAGCGCCCGTGCCTTCTTCAGCGCGTCGACATAGGCCATGAAGGCGCCGTGCAGCTTCCCGTACTCCTCGCGCGGCAGCTTCTGCATCGCTTTCTCGTCCTGGTACATCAAGAGCAGGACCTGCATGGCTACACCGTCCATACCGGCCGCACTTCGATCGAGCCGTGCGCCGCGCCGGGGCAGCGCGCCGCCCACGAGAGCGCCCCGTCGAGGTCCGGCGCCTCGATGACATAGAAGCCGGCGAGCTGCTCCTTGGTCTCGGCGAACGGGCCGTTCAGCACGCTCTTCCTGCCGTTCGGATTCCTCACCGTGGTGGCCTCGCTCGTCGGCCGCAGCCGGTTGCTCGCCAGCCAGGCGCCGGAGTTCTTCATCGCCTCGGTATAGGCCGCGTAGGCGCCCATCATCTGGCTCGCCGCTTCTTTCGGCGCGCTCAGCATCGCCTTCTCGTTCGCGTAAATGAGCAGCAGGTATTGCATGGCGTCTCCTTTAAGGGTTGTCGCGGGCAGTCGCGCCGCTAAGACGATGACGTTCGCGAGGGCGCCATTTCGACAGGCGAGCTTACTTGATACCTCGCTGAAACAGCGCTGACATCGCCGGTTAGCTTCGGCTCTCTACGATCTCGCGTCACCCACCCGGAGGACTGTCCATGAAACGCATCGCCGTTGTACTGCTCGTCACCGCCGCATCCGTCGCCGCGCCGCTGCAGGCCGCCGACGAGGTCTCGCTCAACAAGGACGACATGAAGTGGGGCGATGTGCCGCCGGTGCTGCCGAAGGGAGCGAAGCTCGCGGTGCTTCGCGGCGACCCAGGCAAGCCGGGCCCCTTCACGCTGCGCCTCAACGCACCGGCGAACTACAAGATCGCGCCCCATTGGCACTCGCAGGCCGAGGACCTGACGATCATCTCGGGCGCGCTCTATCTCGGCATGGGCGACAAGATGGACACGAAGGCGGCCCACGCGCTGAAAGCGGGCGGCTTCCACTATCTGCCGGCGAAGATGCATCACTACGCGTTCAGCAAATCGCCGACCGTCATCCAGATAAGCGGCGAGGGCCCCTTCGACATCAACTACCTCAACCCGAAGGACGATCCCTCGGGATCGCAGAAATAATCAGTCGACCTTCGAGCCGGAGCGGCGGACCACCTCCGCCCACTTCGGCGTCTCGCGGCGCACGAGGGCGAGGAACTCCTCCGGCGTGCCGCCGTCGATCTCGCTGTCGAGGGCGCGGTAGCGCTCGATGAGCGCCGGCACCGCGAGCGCCGCCCTGATCTCGCTATGCAGGCGCTGCACGATCTCGCGCGGCAGCTTTGCCGGGCCGATGATGCCGCCCCACGAATTCGTCTCGTAGCCCGGCACCCCCGCCTCGGCGATCGTCGGCACCTCGGGGAACGACGCGGCGCGCCTGGGTGCCGAGACGCCGAGCGCGCGCACGCGTCCCGCCTTCACGTGCGGCCCGATCGAAGGAACGTTGTCGAACATCACCTGGATCTGCCCGCCCATGAGATCGTTGATCGCCTGCGGGCTGCCCTTGTAAGGAACATGCACGATCACCGTGCCGGTCATCGTCTTGAAGAGCTCGCCACCGAGATGCCCGGTCGTGCCATTCCCCGAGGAGCCGTTGGTCAGCTTGCCGGGATTACGCTTCGCGTAGTCGATCAGCTCCGCCACCGTGCGTACCGGCAGCTCGTTGTTGACCACCAGCAGATTGAACACGTGCAGGCAATTGGAGACGAGCGTGAGGTCGCGCTCGACGTCGTACGGCAGCGAGGGCAGAAGCGAGCGATTGATCGCCAGCGAGACGATGTTTCCATAGCCCAGCGTGTAGCCATCGGGCGCCGCCTTGACGAGGTCCATCGTGCCGAGCACGTAGGAGGCGCCGGGCTTATTCTCGACGACGAACGGCACGCCCATCTGCTGCGACATCTGCTGCACCAGGATGCGCATCAGCACATCGGGCGAGCCGCCCGGCGCCGACGGAATGATGAAGCGGATCGGCTTCTCGGGATACGCCGCGTGGGCGGATAACGCGAGCGCCGCGAGCAGTGCGAGCAGGAGCCGCATCGCTACATGGCGCCGTTCGGTGCCCGGTCGTACGTATCCGACGCCGGGCGCAGCTTCTCGTCGTGCACGCAACCGGCGAGCGCTAGTGCGCACGCAATGCAGGCAATGAACTGCAGGCAGGCGATGAACTTCAGAGCTAGCAGCCGGCGCGGCCCGACTGCTCGAGCACCTGCTGGTAGCGAACCCCGTAATAGTCGGACTCGCCGGTGGTGCGCGCGTCGCGCTGCCGGCCGGCGACCTGGCGCAGCTCGCGTCGCAGGTTGTCGCAGCGCTCGGTGGCGGCATCGCGCGAGGGTTGCGCGCCGAGCGGCCGGTTTGCCGTTGCCGGCGGCACGGGCGCAGCGCCGGCGCCCGGATTGCTCCGATCGGGCACCGCGCCGAATGGCGCAGCCAGCGCCGCGCCGGCGGCGAGCAGCAGAAGCAAGATGAGGGTGCGTCCCATGTGTTCCGCTAGCGTAGCACCCGCGGCAGAGTTGCGGCGGTATGCTCGCGCGATGCGTGCCACTTTCGTCCTGCTCGTGCTGATCGTCGCAGCGTGCAGCTACTTCCAGGACCCGTCGCAGGAAGAAGCGACCATCGTCAAACCCGGCAACTTCACGGCCGGCTCGGGCGTCATCGACTCGGTCGGCGTGCTGACCAACGCCAACCGCGGCAACACCAAGCGCTCGAGCACCGGCCGCGCGCCGGACCCGAACCTGTACCGCCTT
>JAEKLK010000174.1 GCA_019509895.1 Betaproteobacteria bacterium
CTTGGGCCAGGCGCTCGCGAAATCACAGCAGGCGGCGCCGAAGACCGAGACGCTCGCGATGGCGGCCGCCGATGGGCCGCAAGGTCATAGCCTGCTCAGCAAGGCGTTCGGCGCGCCGTTCCAGAAATAGAGGGAGGCACCATGGCAGTGGGAGACCGGACCAACTTCGGCGGCACCGCCTACGACCGGCTGCGGATCTTGACCGCCTGCCGCAACATCGCCATGGTGGGCTTGTCGTCCAACCCCTATCAGCCGAGCTCGTTCGCCGGCATCTATCTGCAGGCGAATGGCTACCACATCATCCCGGTGAACCCGTCGCAGGCGGGGAAAACCATCCTCGACCAGCGCGTCTACGCGCGCGTCGACGAGATCGACCAGCCGGTCGACATCGTCGACATCTTCCGCCCCGCTGCCGAGGTGCCCGAGATCGCGCGGCAGGCGATCAAGATCGGCGCCAAGGTGCTGTGGATGCAGCTCGGCGTCATCAGCGACGAAGGCGCGAAGATCGCGCGCGACGCCGGCCTTGAAGTGGTGATGGACCGCTGCTGCAAGATCGAGCACGCGCGCTTCTTCGGCGGCCTGCGGGTCATCGGCCTGAGCACCGGTGTGCTGACCTCGCGGCTGGCGCTGAAGATTCCCGTCTGAAGCATTTGCGGCGCACCATGTTTCCGTAGGAAACGGAGACCGGGCTCCATGCGCCAATTCAAGACCTGACCCCGCTTTTCAGCGCATACTCACGTCGCCAGACGAGGAGGAGGCCATGGCGAAAAACGATCGCAGGGATTTTTTTCGGCGCAGCGCTGCGCTGACCGGAGGCGCCATAGCGGGCGCTGCGGCGGCGACGAGCGCGGCGCGCGCGGCGCCGCTCGCAGTGCCGCCGACCAACCAGGAGCCGGGCCGCATCATCGAGGAAAGCGCCTACGGCGTGCCCTCGAAGTACGAGGCGCATGTGAAGCGCCGGCGCACCGACGTTCTCAAGAACCGGCAGAACCTTTCGGACTGGAGCATGACGCCGCTGCAGTACCAGCCCGGGATCATCACGCCGAACGGCCTGATCTTCGAGCGCCATCACGCGGGCACGCCGGACATCGATCCGCGCACGCATCGCCTGGTGATCCACGGCATGGTGAAGCAGCCGCTGGAATTCACGATGGACGACCTGGTGCGCTACCCGTCGGTGTCGCGCTTCCATTTCCATGAGTGTTCCGGCAACGGCCTCACCGACTGGGTGAAGCCGGCGTCGACCACCGTGCAGCAGACGCACGGGCTGCTCTCGGGCGTGCTGTGGACCGGCGTGCCTGCTGCCACGCTGCTCGATGAAGCGGGCATCGATCCGAAGGGCAAATGGGTACTCTTCGAAGGCGCGGACGCCTCGGCGCATACGCGTTCAGTTCCGCTCGAGAAGGTGCTCGACGACACCCTCATCGTTTACGCCATGAACGGCGAAGCGCTGCGGCCGGAGAACGGTTATCCGGTGCGCGTGGTGATCCCCGGCTGGGAAGGCAACGTCAGCGTCAAATGGCTGCGCCGCGTGAAGGTGAGCGATCAGCCGTGGTATTTCCGCAGCGAGACGGCGCGCTATACCGATCCGATGCCGAACGGCAAGTGGCGCAAGTTCAGCATGGTGATGGAGTGCAAATCGGTCATCACCTCGCCCTCTGGCGGACAGCAGCTGAAGAACCCCGGCTTCCACGAGATCCGCGGCCTCGCGTGGTCCGGTTCCGGGAAGATACGAGCGGTCGACGTCTCGACCGACGGCGGCAAGAGCTGGCGCGAAGCGACGCTCGAGGAGCCGATCATGGACAAGTGCCTGACGCGCTTCAAGGCGCCGTGGGACTGGAAGGGCGGTCCGGCGGTCCTCATGAGCCGCGCGGTCGACAGCACCGGCTACGTGCAACCGACGGTGGCGGAGATTCAGAAGGCGCGCGCCATCGCCGGCTTCGTGCAGCACCACAACGGCATCCAGCCCTGGGCCGTGAACGAGAAAGGCGAGGTGCGCAATGCCATCGGCCAAGCCTAGTCTCGCTTTCGCGGCCGCGGCGCTCGCCCTGTGGGGCTGCGCGCAAATGGGAACGGGCAGCGGCGGCATGGCGGCGAAGTCCGCCGACGGGATACCGCTCGGCACGAGCAGCCCGCATCCGGTACAGCCGCTGCCGGACAAGCCGCGCCTTGGCCACGCCATCAGCGAAGCCGATGTGGCGGCCTGGAACATCGACGTTCGCACGAGCGACGGCCAGGGCCTGCCGCCCGGGCGGGGCTCGGTCGCGGAGGGCCGCGAGGTGTACGCCGCGAAATGCGTTGCCTGCCATGGCGCTGACGCCAAGGGCGGCGCGGTCTACGGCACGATGGTCGGCGGCATCGGCTCGTTCACGACTAACGCGCGCGTGCTCACACCCGGGAGCATGTACCCGTACGCGCCGATCCTCTTCGATTACATCCGGCGCGCCATGCCGATGGATAAGCCGCAGACGCTGACGGCGAACGAGGTGTACGCGCTCTCGGCCTACCTGCTGCAGCTGAACGGGCTCGTGCCCGCCGACGCCGTGATGGACGCCTCGAGCCTGCCCAAGGTGCAGATGCCGAACCGCGACGGCTTCATCCTCGACGATCGACCGGACACCAAGTCCGTGCGCTGCATGAGCGACTGCAAGTAGACGCGCGTCATGTTTCCCGCGGGCACACGTTTCCGCGGGAAACGTTCGTGGAATATCGATAGAGCGCGGCAATCTTGCGGGCTCGCGCGCCACGGGCAGACAATCGCAGCACCCCGAAGGAGGGCCCGGCCATGAGCAAGAACGCCGCGCAGTGGAGTGCGCCACCGAAGTTTCCGGCGAGCCATTACGTCGACTCGCGCATCTACACCGATCAGCAGATCTTCGACGAGGAGAAGGAGAAGCTGTTCAGGCCGGCGTGGATCATCGCCTGCCACGAGTCCGAGCTGCAGGCGCCCTACGACTATCGCCTGTTCACGCATCCGGCCGGCGTGCCGCTGATCATCGTGCGCGGCGACGACCGGAAAGTGCGCGCCTTCTACAACATTTGCCCGCACCGCGGCAACACCATCCTCTACGACCCGGCGGGCAACGCGAAGCGCATGACCTGCATCTTCCACCAGTGGGCCTTCGACACGCGCGGCAGCTGTGTCGAGATCACGCGCGGCGAGCAGGGCTACCAGGACCGCTTCTGCAAGGAGGACGCGTCGATGCGCGAAGTGCGCTGCGAGGTGGCGTTCGGCGGCTTCGTGTGGGTGAACGTCACCGACGATGCGCCTGCGCTGCGCGAGTTCATCGGCGGCGCCATGGACATCCTCGAGCCCTACATGGAGCAGCCGATGGAAGTGTTCCACTTCCACAAGGCGCTCGTGCGCACCAACTTCAAGCTGTGGCACGACACCAACAGCGAGTTCTATCACGACTTCCTGCACTACTTTAATCGCATCACCGGGATGATGCAGCCCGGCTACTACGAGCGGCGCTACACGCCTTTCGCCAACGGGCACGCGAGCGTCGGCTCGATGCAGATCCAGTACGACAAGTACGACGGCTCCAAGGAGCGCGCGGTCGGCTGGCCCGGCATGGCGCGCGGCGGCTGGTACATGGTCGATCTCTTCCCCGGCATGACCTACAACCTGCGCACCTCGGTGATGCGCATCGACACCTCGGTTCCGATCAGCCCGAACGAGGTGCTGATCGAGTTCCGCGGCCTGGGCCTCAAGGCCGACAGCGCGGAGGAGCGCGCGCAGCGCGTCTTCGACCACAACATGATCTGGGGGCCGTTCGGCCGCAACCTGCACGAGGACCTCCTCGGCGTCACTGGCCAGGGTCGCGCGCTGCGCCAGGGCACGGATAGCCGCTACCTCCTGCACGGGCGCGAGGAGAACAACACCATCCACGACGAAGTCGGCATGCGCCATTACTACGCCGAGTGGTCGCGGCGCATGGGACGCGCCGCCTACGATCCGTATCGCGAAGGCAAGGCCGAACCGGTGCGAGCGGCCGCATGATCAAGGGCGAGCAGCGGCAGGCGATCGAGGACCTGGTCTACCGCTCGTGCCTCGCGCTCGATGCGCGCGACTACAAGACGTTCCTCAGCCTGTGCGATGCGGAGTTTCGTTACACCGTCACCACGCACAGCCCGGAGATCCGGCGCGACATGGTCTGGCTCGACCACGATCGCAAGGGCATGGAGACCCTGTTCGCCAACCTGCCGAAGCACAACAGCGACCATTCGCCGATCACGCGCCATGCCACCGTATACACCGTGGATGCCGCAGGCGACGCGGCCGAGGTGGTATCCGCGATCCAGGTGTTCCGTACGCAGCTCGACGGCGGCGCCACCGAGCTCTTCGCCGTCGGCCGCTTACACGACACGGTGAAGCTCGCCGACGGCGCAGCCCGGCTCGCGCGGCGCATCGTGCGCCTCGAGACGCGCCAGCTCGGCTACGGCTACCACGTGCCGTTCTAGCGCCGTGCGCATCCAGGTGAACGCGCGCAATCGTGGCTACGACTTCGACGCCGCTCCCGGCGAGCACATTCTCTATGCCGGCCTGCGCGCCGGAATTGATTTGCCCTACGAATGCGCCACGGGCACCTGCGGCACGTGCAAGGCGAAGCTGGTCTCCGGGCGCGTGCGGGACGAATGGCCGCAGGCGCCCGGCCGCAAATACGTCAAGCCGGCGGCGGGCGAGTTCCTCATGTGCCAGTGCGTGGCCGAGGAGCCGCTCACGGTCGAAGTCTCCAAGTTCGTCTATCCGATGGAGGGCGGCGCCTGCGTGCCGCAGCCGGCGAGCGCCACGCTGCGCTCGCCGCACGCGCTGACGCACGACGTGATGGCATTCACGCTGGAGCTCGACGAGCCGCGCGACTTCGATGCCGGCCAGTTCGCGCTGCTCGCGCCGCCGGGCGTGCCGGGCTACCGCGCCTACTCCATGTGCAGCCACGAGCGCGGCTCGCGGCGTTTCGACTTCCTCGTCAAGCGCAAGCCCGACGGTGGCTTCTCGCAGTGGCTCTTTGCCGGCAACCGCGACGGCGCGCAGCTCGAGGTGTTCGGCCCGCTGGGCAAGGCGACCTTCGATCCTTCGCTCGCGAGGAACCTGCTGCTCATCGCCGGCGGCTCGGGCATCGCCGGCATGCGCTCGATCCTCACCCGCGCGGCGCGCGAGCGCTACTTCGAGCGCCATCGCGGCTACGTCTTCTTCGGCGTACGCACGCTGCGCGACGCATTCTGGCTGCGCGAGCTGAGCGAGCACGCGGGCGCGAACGTCGAGGTGACGGTGGCGCTCTCCGAGGACGACGTCCCGGCGGAAGCGAAGAGCCAATGGCCGCGCCTTCGCTTCGAGCGTGGCCTGGTGCACGAGGTGGCGAAGCGCGCCATGGCCGGCAAATACGCGGAGCTGCGCGCCTACGTCGCCGGACCGCCGCCGGCGGTCGATGCGGCGATCCGCGTGCTGCTCCTGGAAGCGAAGCTCAGCACGGACAACATCCGCTACGACAAATACAGCTGATGGGTAAGCGCCTAATTTGCCAGGTCGCCGACGTGCCGGAGAACGGCCTCAAGGAATGCGAGACCGGCGACGGGTTGAAGCTGGTCGTCGCCAACGCCGGCGGTGAGTTCTACGGCTTCCAGGCCACCTGCCCGCACCAGGAAGTGCCGCTGTGCGAGGGCCTGTTCGACGGTGCCACCCTCACCTGCCACATGCACCTGTGGCAATGGGATGTGCGCACCGGCGAGGCGCGCGGCATCGCCGAGGCGCCGCTGCAGCTCTTTCCGCTGGCGCGCGAAGGCGACGCCCTGTACCTCGCCGCCGCGGGCGGCGCCCTCGACGTGGGCGAGCTTTTCAACGGCCTTGCCGGTCGCACGCTCGAGGCGCTCGCCTCGCTCGCGCGGCCCGAGGCGCATGCCAAGGGGGCCACGCTCTACCGGCCGGGCGATCCGGCCGACGACTTCTTCGTGCTCGATGCCGGCCGCATCGAGTTCCTGATCGGCCGCGGTGAGCGCAGCGCACCGTCGGGCTTCATGCTGAAGAAGGGCGAGGTGTTCGGCTGGGCGGCGCTCCTCGACGGCTATCCGGCGCGCATCGCGAGCGCCCGCTGCCTGGAGGATTCGCGCATCCTGCGCATCAACGGCAAGCGCGCGCTCGCCGTGCTAGAGCAAGACTCGCAAGCCGGCTTCGTCGTCATGCGGCGCCTCGCGGCGCTGGTGGCGCGTTATCTGGCGACATCGGGGGTGAAATGATGAGAAGCCTGCTTTACCTGTTGGTCCTCGCCTGCGCCACGGCGGCCGCGCAGCCGGTCAAGCTGGTGGTCGGCTACCAGCCCTACGACACCATTTCCTATTCGGCGGTGGTGATCCGGGCCACCGAGCTGTGGAAGAAGCATCTGCCGCCCGGGAGTGAAGTCGAGTTCCAGAATGCCCTGCAAGGCTCGATCATCGTCAACAACATGCTCGCCAACAAACAGCAGATCGGCTACCTCGGCGACATGCCGGCGGTCGTGGCGACCACCAAGCGCAGCGTCGCGCCGATCGACCTGGTGGCGAACACCGGCTTCTCGCCCGGCCAGCGCTGCAACGTCATCATGGTGCGGGCGGATGCGCCGAAGTTCTCCTCACCGGAGGAGGCGATCAAGTGGCTCGACGGCAAGCAGGTCGCGACGCCGCAGGGCAGCTGCGCGCATCGCTTCCTGGGCCTGGTGCTCGAGCGCACCAGGATCAAGCCGGCGGCGATCCTCAACCAGTCGATCGAGGTGATCGCCACCAACCTGCGGGCCGGCAAGATCGACGGCGCGGTACTGTGGGAGCCGTCGGTCTCGAGGATCGGCGATATCGTCGGCGAAGGCTCGGCGCGCATCGTCGCCACCGGGCACACCTTCGGCATCCCCGATGCCGGCGCCATCGCCATGCGCGAGGATTTCATGAGGGCGCGACCCGACATCGTCGAGGCGTGGCTGCGCACCGAGCTGGAAGCGCAGCAGTACGTGCTCGATCCGAAGAACTGGACCAAGGTGGCCGAGTTCGTGAAGAGCCAGACTGCCGGCATCACGGTGCCGATGGCCTGGTTTTCCATCTACGGGGCGATTCCGCCGAGCGCCGGCGGCAGCCCGATCCGCGACGAGAAGCCGTTCGTATTCGACGAGCGCGTGCAGAAGCTGCTCGCCGACACCTACGTGTACCTGCACCAGGCGAAGGTGATCGATGTCGACAAGCCGGCGCCGGGCGCGCTCGACGATTCGGTCGCACGCAAGGTCGCGCAGGCGGCCAAGGCGTCGCTGCCGCTCGGCATCATCAAGGCGCAGGACGTATCACGCATTCCAAAGGCAGCTCAACCATGAGGAGGGGTTCATGAGCACAGGTAAATTCAAGGCAGGCGCGGCGTTACTGGGAGCGTGCCTGCTGGTCCCGGCATTCGCGGCCGATCTCGACTACGGCAAGCCGGGCACACCGGTGAAGCTGGTGGTCGGCTACCAGCCCTACTACACGCAGGCCTGGTCGGGCGTGGTGATGCGCGGCAAGAAGTTCTACGAGAAGTATCTGCCGAAAGGCTCGGACGTCGAGTTCCAGATCGGCCTGCAGGGCGCGATCATCGTCAACAACATGCTCGCCGGCAAGCAGAACATCAGCTACATGGGCGACATGCCGTCGATCGTCTCGACCACCAAGACGGAGGTGGCCGATGTACGCCTGGTCGCCAACCTCGGTCTCGCGTGGGACCAGTGCAACGCCTTCCTGGTGAGGAACGACGCGCCGCAGTTCAAGAGCGACAAGGAGGCGATCGCCTGGCTGAACGGCAAGACGGTCGCCGTGCCCAAGGGCAGCTGCACCGACCGCTTCGCGCAGGCGACCTTCAAGCGCTTCAAGATCGAGCCGAAGGAGTACCTCAACCAGAACATCGAGGTGATCACCTCCAACTTCCGCGCCGGCAAGCTCGACGCTGCGGTGATGTGGCAGCCGACCACCTCGCGCCTCGTGGATGAAGGCCTGGCGCGCCTGATCGCCACCGGCAAGAGCGTGCAGGAGAACGACGGCGGCTTCCTCGCCATGCGCGCCGATCTCATCAAGCAGCGGCCCGATGTGGTCAAGGGCTGGCTGGAGGCCGAGCTCGACGCGCAGCTCTTCATCGCCGACACCAAGAACGCAGCCGAGGTGGTGAAGATGGCGAAGGAGCAGACCACCGGCTTCTCCGAGAAGGTGCTGTGGAACTCGCTCTACGGGCGCTATGCCGATGAAGCGGGCGGCGGCGAGGTGCGCAACATCATGCACTACACCTTCACGCCCGAGACGCTCGAGCTCATCAACCGCGCGGCCACCTTCCTGCACTCGATCAAGAGCATCAGCACCGACAAGGTGCGGCCGGAGGCGATCGAGGCGAAGTGGACGCAGGACATCCTGAAGGAGCGCGGCCTCAAGGCGCCGATCGGTGAAGTGAAGGCGCTGCCCGCGTCGCAGGCGCCGAAGCTCTGATGGCGGCAACGCTGCCGGTCGTCGCCGAGGACGACGCGATCGCCGTATTGCGCGAGGCGACGCCCTTCGGCGAAGCCTCGCCGGTGGTGCTCAGCCGCATCGCGGCGCTCGCGCGTCCCGCGCGCTACGCGGCCGGCGAGCGCATCTACACGGCAGGCGATGCCGCCGACGACATCTTCATCGTCGCCTCCGGCCGGGCGGACCATGTGTTCGAGCCGGAGGTGGGCGCGCGCGAGCCGCTGAAGCGCGTCACGCGCGGCGGCGTGTTCGGCTGGGCAGGGCTGCTTCTCGGGCAGACGCGGCGCCTCGCTACCGTCACCGCCGTCGAGCCGACCGAGGTGCTGCGCATCGATACCGAAGCGCTGGTCGCGCTGCTCGAATCGCAGCCCCAGGAAGGCGGCCAGGTCATGGCGCGCTTTGCCGCCATGATCCGCCGCGAGTTCGCCGTGCCGGAGCTGCTCGCCCAGGTGCGCCGCCTGTCGGGCCCGCTCACCGAGGAGATGTCGAGCCTCAGCCTGACGATGTATCGCCTGTCGCTGTGGCTGAAGAGCCCGCGGCCCTACCTGATGCTGATCGGCTTCGCGCTCTTTCTCGGCATCTGGTATCTCGCGGTCGAAGTGTGGAAGCTGCCGCGCTTTCGCGAGATGCCGGGCCTCACGACGGTGGTGAAAGAGTGGTTCTCGCCGTCGCCGACCTACGGCCTTTCGCTCTATACCGAGGAGTACTACAAGCACATCGTGGTGTCGGTGTGGCGCGTGACGCAGGCGTTCTTCCTCGCTACCGTGCTCGGCGTCACCTTCGGCCTGCTCCTCGGCTGGTCGCAGCGCTTCCGCGAATACGTCTTCCCGGTGTTCGAGATGCTGCGGCCGATCCCGATCCTCGCCTGGGTGCCGCTCGCCATCGTCATGTTCATCGCCACCGAGTCGGCGGTGATCTACCTCGCCTTCCTCGCCTCGTTCTACGCCACGGCGCTCAACACCATGCTCGGCGTGCAGTCGATCGACGAGTCCTACATCCGCGCCGCGAGCTGCCTCGGGGCGAGCCAGAAGCAGGTGTTCCGCCATGTCATCCTCCCGGGCGCGCTGCCGTTCATTTTCACCGGGCTGCAAATCTCGATCGGCGTCTCGTGGTTCTCTCTGGTTGCGGCGGAAATGGTCTCCGGCCAGTACGGCTTGGGCTACGTCATCAACACCTCGTACGTGATGGTGCGCTATCCGACCATCATCATCGGCATGGCGACGCTTGGCCTGGTCGGCTACACCACCAGCGCGCTGGTGCGCCTCGCCGGCGACTACCTGATGGAATGGCGCGTGCGCGAGCTGGCGCTCGCCGAACGCTAGATGGACATGCGCCCGCCGCCGCCCGCCACGCAGACACAGGGACACCTGCTGATCGACGACGTGGTGAAGGTTTACGACCCGGAAGGCGCGGCGGTGCTGGCCGTCGATCACTGCACGCTCGAAATCGAGCCGGGCGAGATCTGCATGATCGTCGGGCCTTCGGGCTGCGGCAAGACCACGCTCCTCAACGCCGTCGCCGGCTTCCACGACATCACCTCCGGCCGCATCCTCATGGATGGCGAAGTGCTCTGCTCCACCGATCGCCCGCGCTCCACGCCCGGCCCCGACCGCATCGTCGTCTTCCAGAACGGCGCGCTCTTCCCGTGGAAGTCGAACCTCGAGAACGTGATCTTCGGCCCGGTGATGCAGGGCAAGCTCGGCCGGCGCGAAGCGCTCGACAAGGGCCGCGCCATGATGGGCGATGCGGGCCTCTCGGGTGTCGAGCACAACTATCCGGGCGAGGTCTCCTCCGGCATGCGCCGAAGGGTGGAGATCGTGCGCGCGCTGATGAATGACCCGAAGGTGCTGCTGCTCGATGAGCCCTACCGCGCGCTCGACTCGCTCACCAAGAGCGTGATGCACGAGGCGCTGCTCGAGATCTATTACAAGAACCGCGTCACCATCTTCTTCATCACCCACGACCTCGAGGAGGCGATCTTCCTCGGCCACCGCGTCGCCATCATGACCACGCGGCCGTGCAAGCCGAAGAAGATCCTGACCGTCGACATCCCGCATCCGCGCGACTACAGCGTGCTCACCTCGAAGCGCTTCCGCGAGCTGATCGAGGAGACCAACGACGCCGTGCACGAGGAAGCCCTGAAGGCCTTCCAGGCCGGGGAGAAGGAAGGATGAGCACGCCTTTCGCCCCCCTGATAAGGGGGGTGGCGCGAAGCGCCGGGGGGTTTTCGCCTTTCCAAAATCAAACCCCCCGCTCGCCTTCGGCTCGCGACCCCCTTATCAGGGGGTCGGCATGAGCGGCCAGCTCGCCAAGTTCGCCACCAACCGCGCCTTCTGGCGCGGCGTGATCGCTGTCGCCGTGTTCCTGGTGCTGTGGGAAATCGGCGCGCGCTCCAAGCAGTGGATGACGCCTGAATTCTTCGCGCCGTTCAAGGCGCTCCTCGGCGCCATGGGCTTCAAGAAGGATTACCTGCCGTGGATCGGCGCGGTGCCGGCCCCCTCGGCGGTGCTCAAGGCCTGGATCGCGGTGCTCGGCCAGGCGGGCTACTGGCAGAGCTGGTACATGAGCTTCTTCCGCGTCATGGGCGGTTTCTTCGCCGCGATGCTGATCGGCATTCCGTTCGGCCTGGCGCTCGCGGTGAGCCGCGTTGCGCACGGCATCGGCTTCCCGACCTTCGAGGTACTGCGGCCGATTCCGCCGCTCGCCTGGGTGCCGGCGTCGATCATCTTCTGGCCGACGCAGGAGCTCGCCATCACCTTCATCACTTTCCTCGGCGCCTTCTACACCATCGTCATCAACGTGCTGGGCGGCGCGCGCTCGATCGACGTGCGCTACTTCCAGGCGGCGCAGTCGATGGGCTCGTCCCGCTGGGACATCTTCCGCCGCATCATCCTGCCGGGGACGCTGCCTTCGATCATGGTCGGCTCGGCGGTCGGCATGGGAATCACCTGGGAAGTCGTGGTCGCCGCCGAGATGATCTCCGGCGGCGGCAGCCAGCAGGCCGGCACCGGCGGCGGCCTCGGGTTCTTCATCTGGAACTCGTACGTCGGCGGCTCCTACGAACAGATCGTCGTCGGCATGATCTCGATCGGCATCGCCGGCTTCGCCTCGAGCGAGCTCCTGCGCTGGGCGGGACGTTACGCGACGCCATGGCTGCGAGTGCGATGAGCGCCGTGCTCAACCCGCGGCCGAAGATCGTTCCCGGCGAGATCGTCGCCGAAGGCGTGAGCAAGTCCTACGGCGCGCCGCAATTCAGGAAGGAAGTGGTGCAGAACTGCTCCTTCACTATCGAGCGCGCCAAGCTCACCGTGATGGTCGGCCCCTCGGGCTGCGGCAAGAGCACGCTGATCCGCCTGCTCGCCGGCTTCGAGCAGCCGAGCGCGGGCAGGATCGTGCTCGATGGCGCGCCGCTCGCCGAGCCGAGCCGCGATCGCCTCGTGGTATTCCAGGAAACCGCGCTTTTCCCGTGGATGACGACCTGGGACAACATCCTCTACGGGCCGCGCGCACGCGGCGAGCTGAGCCGCGAAACGCGCGAGTTCGGCGAGTTCCTGCTCGCCAAGGTCGGCCTTCAGGACTTCCGCGACAAGTACCCCGGCCAGCTTTCCGGCGGCATGCAACGCCGCGCCGAGCTGGCGCGCGCGATGATCAACAACCCCAAGGTGATGATCCTCGACGAGCCGTTCCGCGGTCTCGACGCCATGACCAAGGAGCTCATGTGGGAGTACTACTCCCGCCTGTACGAAGAGAACCGGCGCACCAATTTCTTCGTCACCACCGACATCGACGAGGCGGTGTTCCTCGCCGACCGCATGCTGGTGATGTCCAACATCCCGACGCAGGTGCGCGCGGTGATCGACGTCGACCTGCCCCGCCCGCGCAAGCTGGTCGACCTGGTCGAGAGCGACCGCGCCAACGACATCAAGAAGCAGGCGCTTTCCATCCTGCACGCCGAGGCGATGCGCTCGTTCTCGCGCGGCTCCAAGGCCGCCGCGGACTTCGTCGACGCCTATTTGAAGCGCGCCAGCCGCGCTTAGTGGAGCTCATCCTCAGCAAGCCGGTCGTGGTAGCGCTTGCCGTCCTCGGCGCGGGGCTCTCCATGCTGGCGTCGTTCCTGCAGGCCCGTAACCGTATCTCCGCCGCCACGGCGCGCGGCCTTAACTACGCCGGCTACGCTTTCATGGCCGCCAGCATGCTGCTGTTCGCGCTCGCAGGGCTTTGGCGCTGACCGCGCGCTAGCCGCCCTCCCTTCGGTAACGGCTATGCGCCCAGCTCCCGAGCGAGGTCGATGAAATCCTTCGCGGCAAGGTCGACGCAGCTCGTGTCGGGACGCAAGTCGGTGGCCTGCCCGGCGCCGTGCTCCTTCGGCCGGGCAACGAACGCCGTCGCCAGCCCCTGTCCCTTCGCCGCCTTCAGGTCGTTGTTATGCGCCGCGACCATGAGGACGTTCTTCGGCGCGAGGCCGAGCTGGCGGCACGAGGCGAGATAGGCCTCCGGCATCGGCTTGTAGGCGCGCGCGGTCTCGGCGCCGAGGATGCAGTCCCAAGGCAGGCCGGCGCGCTTTGCCATGTTCACCATCAGCGCGATGTTGCCGTTCGAGCACGGCGCGATGATGAATTTCTTCTTGAGCCGCGTGAGCCCCTCGACCACGTCGGGCCACGGATCCAGGCGATGCCACGCGCGGTTGAGATGGTCGATATCCGCGTCGCCGAGCCCGGCGATGCCATAGCGGCCGATCAGCTTCATCAGGCTCTCGCGGTGCAGGACATCGAGGATCGTGAACGGCCGCCGGCCCGTGCGCACCTCGTCCATCGACGGCTGGTAGAGCTTGCGCCACTCCGTCGCGAACTCGACGGCATCGATGCCCTTGATCCCCTTCGCCTGCGCAAAGGCGCCGACCTCGCGGCTGACGCTGGTCCGCCAGTCGACCACGGTGCCGAAGACGTCGAACAGGCAGGCGCGAATGTCCATCAGAGCGGATTGTTACAGCACCAGAATAGTCGCTCGCAAGGTGCGGCGAGCACGCCCGACGCGAAGCCCAATGATCAAGGCAAGTTTGCAGCTTAGAGCGTCCCCATGGCGAACCGCCGCAAAACCCGCCATCACGCTTTGATTCTGTCTTGACGGCGCCGCAATTCCTCGAACGACATAAGGCGGCCGCCGATGGCGCTCGCGGCAACCGTCGCCGGGTTGCGGCACCGATCTAGTCGGTGTCGGGCCAGCGCATTGTCGTCGTCGGCAAACTTGCGGTCGCGCCCGGCCATGCGGCGATTTTACGCCGTGGTACCTGAACTCTAATATCGCCTTAAAAAGGGCGCTAGAAACGCCTCTCTGCTGCGGCCGATTCGAACGCTTACCCCAGCACCCAGAAATCATGCGAAGCCTGCCGCGCATTCGCGTTACGGCGGCGTTCGGGCGATCATCGCGTCGGCAATGACCTTCGCCAGGCTCCTGCTCGAGAGCTGACGGCGCGCGGCGCGCATGCCGCAGGACGTGCCGCGGGCAAGCGCTATCGAGCTGGCAGCGCGGCCAAGGAGACGCCTTGGCGCGGCCGCACATCGTTAAGCAATCGGCCGAATTCGCTCTTGACCACGGCGTAACATTCGCAGACGCGCGTTTCCAGCCCGGCGCGCATGAGCACGGCAAGGTGGCCGCGGCGGGTGCGGATGAACCCGGCCTGCTGCAGCTTGCCTGCCGCCTCTGCGATGCTCTCCCGGCGCACGCCCAGCATGCCGGCGACCATTTCCTGCGTCATGACGACCTTGTCCGAGGACATGCGATCCAGCGTCACCAGGAGCCAGCGGCAGAGCTGCTGCTCAACCGAATGATGCCGGTTGCATACCGCCGTCTGAGACATCTGGGTCATCAACGCCTGCGTGTAGCGCAGCAGCAAGCGCTGCATCGCGCCGGAGCGCTCGAACTCCTGCATGAGCAACCACCGCTCCAGGCGGTAGGCGTCGCCGGCAGTCTGCACCACCGCAGAACTCGGCATGGTGTCCCCGCCCATGTAGAGCGACACGCCGACCATGCCTTCATTGCCCACGCCCGCTACCGAGGCCGAGGCGCCAGATTGCGTCACATAGTGCAGCGACACGATGGCGCTGACGGGGAAGTAGGCGTGCTGCGGCTGGGCGCCGGACTCGTAGAGCATTTCGCCGAGCGGCAGCGCCACGGGCTGCAGATGCGCGGCGAGTCGCTCGAAATCCGCCGGGGGAAGCGCGCCGAGAAGACGATTTTGGGCGGGCCTGGGGGAGAGGTTCATTTCTTTGCCCCCAATTCGACGCCGATGCCGCGGTAGCCGATGAAGCGGCAGGATTGGTTGAACATCGGCTCGCCGCTGACCTGGAAGCGCTGCTCGGTACCGTCGGCATTGACGCGGCTGAAGACGAAATCGAGGAACGGCTGGCGCGCCGCAATGGTGGCCTGCAGCCGCTGCCGCTCGGCCTCGTTCCAGCCCGCGACCTGGACCGCGCCGGTGCCCGCTAAGGCGTCGACGCGGATGCCGAGCATCTCGAGCACCGGCCCGGAGACCTTGGTGAACTCACCCTTCTCGTCCTGTTCCCAGTACCAGTCGGAAGCGAGCTCCGTGAGTCCCCGGTAGCGGGCTTCGCTCTCGCGCAGCTCGGCGGTGCGCTCCTCGACGGCCTGCTCCAGTTCCTTGCTGTAGTTCTCGAGAGCTTTGTAGAGAAGCCGCACCTCCAGCATGTTGCGGATGCGCGTCTTGACCTCGACCAGATCGAAAGGCTTGCTGATGAAATCCCGGGCGCCAGCGTGCAGCGCGCGCAGCTTGTGGCCGGGCTGCGCGGTAATTACGAGGACCGGAAGGTAGCCGTCGGTGGCGTTCGTCTTGAGGCCCTCCATCACCTGGAAGCCGTCCATGCCGGGCATCTGCAGGTCGAGGAGAATCAGGTCGTAGGCGTGCTTGCGGTGCAGCGCGCAGACCTCGTGCGGGTCCATGGTAGAAGCGACGCGGGCGTAGCCCGCCTCGCGCAACATCTGCTCGAGCAGGTTGACGTTCGCTTCCTGGTCATCGACGATCAGGATGCTTGCCTCGAGGATTCTCGATGCGGCGATCGTCATGCGAGCGCCTTGTGTGAGGATTTCAGGGCCATGTCGAGCGCCTCCATGAAGCGCTCGACCTTGATCGGCTTGGTGAGATAGCTGAAAAAGCCGGCCTCGAGGCTTCTCTCCACGTCGTGCGGCACGGCGTTGGCGCTGAGCGCGATGATCGGGATGTGCGCCGTGCCCGGCTCGGCGCGCAGGATCTGCATGGCTTCGATGCCGCTGATGCCCGGCAGGTTGATGTCCATCAAGATGAGATCGGGCTGATAGACCCGCGCGAACTCGACGCCGAGCCTGCCGTCGGGCGCGCTCAGCAGGCGCAGGTCGGGCCGACGCGCAATTAGCTGCTCGACCAGGTCGAGGTTGGCCGGGTTGTCCTCTACATAGAGTACGGTGCGAAGCGGCCTGCTGCCCTGGCGCACCGTCTGCGGCAGCGCGGCGTGCTCGGCATCGCCGAAGCTGAGCATGGGCGCGCTCGCGAGGCGCATTTCCACCCAGAACGCGCTGCCCACGCCGACGGCGCTGTCGACGCCGATCGTGCCGTCCATCAGCTCTACCAGCCGCTTGGTCACGACCAGGCCGATGCCGGTGCCCTCCTCCGCGCCGGTCTCCTTGCCAATGCGGTTGAACGGCTGGAAAAGCTGCGCCAGCTGCTCCTTCGCGAGGCCGGCGCCGGTATCGCGCACGCTGATGCGCAGCGAGCCTGGCGGCAGGCCGGGTGCGCACTCGACCGCCACCGAGCCCTGCGGCCGGTTGTACTTGACGGCGTTGAAGAGCAGATTAATCAGCACCTGCTTCAACCGGGTCCGATCGGCGCTGATGAACTGCGGCAGCTCGAAGCGCGGGAACGTCATGACGATGCCGCGCTGAAGTGCTTGCGGCTCGATCATCGCGCGGCACTCGAGCATCACCTCCGCCAGCGAGACCGGCTCGCGCGACAGCGTCACCTTGCCCGATTCGATCAGCGCGAGATCGAGCACTTCGTTGATCAGCTCGAGCAAGTACCACCCGGCCTTGAGGATCTGCTCGAGGTTGCGCTTCTGGGAAAGCGTCGGCGCCGGGGCACCGGTTT
Organism: Betaproteobacteria bacterium; assembly: GCA_019509895.1. GTDB lineage: Bacteria > Pseudomonadota > Gammaproteobacteria > Burkholderiales > SG8-39 > SCGC-AG-212-J23. The sequence continues at coordinate 16,610 of JAEKLK010000174.1, forward strand.
CCATCAACTGGGCGAAGCCGAGGATGGCGTTGAGCGGCGTGCGCAGCTCATGGCTCATGCTGGAGAGGAAGTCGGTTTTCGCGCGGTTGGCCTTGTCCGCCGCCGCCATCGCCTCGTTTAATTTCGAGTCGACCAGCTTCCTCACCGAATTGTCGGTGCCGATCAGTAGGTAGCCGATGATGCGCTCGGCGTCGTCGCGCAGCGCGGTAATCGAGACGATGGCCGGGAAGCGACTGCCGTCCTTGCGGATGTAGGTGAGCTCGTAGCTGTCCTCAATCTCGCGCGAGGCCTTGAATGCGAGCGCCTCGAAACCCGGCGCGATGGTGGTCTTCAGCTCCAGGCTGAGCGCCTCGGCGCGGGCCATCACTTCGTGCGGATCGTGGATGTCGCTCGGGCTGATCTTGTCGACCACCTCGGCGGCGCGGTAGCCCAGCATGCGCTCGGCGCCGACGTTGAAGAGCTGGATGATGCCCTTCTCGTCGGTGGCGATGATCGAGAAATTGGCGCTGGTCAGGATCGCGTTCTGCAGCGCCCCCGCTTTAAGCAATGCTGTTTCGCGCATGGTCGCTTCGAGCATACGGGTTCCTTGCATGGCGGTATGTGCGCTGGACCACACCCTCGGCGCATCATAGTGGTTGATCTCGATGATCGGCGGCAGGATGGCGAGCACGCCGCTGTTGCCCTTTGTTCGCCATCGAGAAGAGCGCGTTCTCGATATCGATGCGACGGAGCTCGGCCAGCCCTTTGCGCCTCACTTGCCGGCATGTGCGCCGCGTCATCGCTTGCGTGCTCGACCAAGGTCGCGACGGCAATGGTCGAACGCTCGGCCGCGTTACGTGCGGCACCCACGACGCGAACACGGAGCAGGTGCGCTGCGGCATGGCGTGGCTGTTCGTGCGCTATGCACGGAAGGTGCGCCGGATGTTGCACGGCCCGACCAGCGCCTTCCAGTCTCGCCGCTGAAGCCGGACCCCGAGCTCAAGCCGTGTTCGTCGTGCGGCAAGGCGGCCGGCGAACTGC
>JAEKLK010000315.1 GCA_019509895.1 Betaproteobacteria bacterium
AACGGACGTCGACATGAGTTAATATCCGACCCCTTCTATGACGGAAAATCAAGTGCAGTACAAGACGTGGATGTGCCTGATCTGCGGGTTCGTCTACGATGAAGCAGCTGGATTGCCCGACTAGGGCCTCGCCGCGGGCACGCGCTGGGAGGATGTGCCGATGAACTGGACGTGTCCGGAATGCGGCGCGCGCAAGGAAGACTTCGAAATGGTGGAGATCTGATACTGTAAAATGCGCCGCATCGGCGAATGTCCTCGATCAACCTGACTCATCATTTCCTGATCGCCATGCCGAACATGGCCGATCCGTACTTCTCGAGGACGCTCACTTACATCTGCGAGCACAACGATCAGGGCGCGCTCGGCCTCGTGGTGAACCGCCCGATCGAAATGACGCTTTCGGCGCTGCTCGAGCGCCTCTCGCTGCCGATCTCCGACGCGGCGATTTCCGGCGCGCCGATCTACTTCGGCGGCCCGGTGCAGACCGACCGCGGCTTCGTGCTGCACGAGCCGGTCGGCAACTGGCAGGCAACGCTCGCCGTGCGCCAGGCGATCGGCCTGACGACGTCGAAGGACATCCTCGAAGCCGTCGGACGCGGCGAAGGCCCGAAGCGCATGCTGGTTACGCTCGGCTACGCCGGCTGGTCTCCGGGACAGCTCGAGCAGGAGCTGTCGCAGAACGCCTGGCTGACCGTCGAGGCGAAAGACGCCATCCTCTTCGACATTCCGGCCGAAGAGCGCCTGCCCAAGGCGATGCAATTGCTCGGCCTCGATTACGCGCGGCTGCAGGACGCGGCGGGACATGCCTGACGGGCCCGAGCGCCAAGCGCGAGCGAAGAATTCCCGTACCGTCCTCGCCTTTGACTTCGGTGTAAAGCGTATTGGAGTGGCGGTCGGCGAGCCGGAGCTCGGCACGGCGCATCCGCTTGCGCCGATCAGTGCGCCCGGTTTCGATGCCATTGGCAAGCTGGTCGCCGAATGGCGGCCCGCCCAGCTGGTGATCGGCCTGCCGATCGCAGCCAACGGCGAGCACCCGCTCGCGAGGCGCGTCGAGCGCTTTGCGCGCCAGCTCGAAGGGCGTTTCCACATTCCGGTCGCTCGCGTGGACGAGCGCTTCAGCTCGGTGGAAGCCGAGAGCCGCCTGCGCGGCATGAAGCGAACGAGCATCGACTCGGTCGCCGCGCAACTCCTATTGCAGCAGTACTTTGATGAAGCTGCCTGACGCCGAGAAGCTATGCGAGAGCCTCGCCGCCGAGCTGCGGCCGAAGCTCACGTCGAAAACCGCGATGATCGGCCTCTACACCGGCGGCGCCTGGCTCGCCGAGCGGCTGCACGGCCTGCTCGGCCTCAAGGAGCCGCTCGGCCTGATGGACATCGCCTTCTATCGCGATGATTATCACGCGCAGGGCCTGCACCACGATCCCAAGCGCACGCGCATTCCCTTCGACGTCAACGGCCGCGAGCTGCTGCTGGTCGACGACGTGCTCTATACCGGCCGCACCGTGCGCGCGGCGATGAACGAGCTCTTCGACTACGGTCGGCCGGCGAGCATCGCGCTCGTGGTGCTGGCCGATCGCGGCGGGCGGCAGCTCCCCATCGCCGCTCAATACTGCGGCGCGAAGCTCGACGTGCCGGCCGGCATGCGCCTTAGCCTGAAGCGCGAGGCGGACGGGCGGCTCGCGCTCGTGCTCGAGGCGCACCGTGCAGCGTAATCCGCAGCTCAACGAAAAAGGCGAGCTGCAGCATCTGCTCTCGATCGAAGGCCTGCCACGCGAGATCCTGATGCAGATCCTGCGTACCGCGGAATCGTTCGTCGGCGTGACCGAGCGCGAAGTGAAGAAGGTACCGCTGCTGCGCGGCAAGAGCGTCTTCAATCTCTTCTTCGAGCCCTCCACCCGCACGCGCACGACCTTCGAGATCGCCGCGAAGCGCCTGTCTGCAGACGTGATCAACCTGAACATCGCGGTGTCGTCGCAGACGAAGGGCGAGTCGCTGCTCGACACGGTGGCCAATCTGTCGGCCATGCAGGCGGACATCTTTGTCGTGCGCCATGCCTCCTCCGGCGCGCCGTTTCTCATCGCCAGCCATGTCAAGCCGCACGAGCACGTGGTGAACGCGGGCGACGGCCGGCATGCGCATCCGACCCAGGGCCTGCTCGATCTCTACACCATCCGCCACTACAAGCAGGACTTCTCGCGCCTGACCGTCGCCATCATCGGTGACGTGCTTCACTCGCGCGTCGCGCGCTCGCTGATCCATGGCCTGACCACGCTCGGTACGCCGGAAGTGCGGGTCATCGCGCCGCAGACGCTGCTGCCCGCGGGCGTGGAGGCGCTCGGGGTCAAGGTGTTCCACGACATGCGCGAAGGCCTGCGCGATTGCGATGCGATCGTGATGCTCCGGCTGCAGAGCGAGCGCATGAAAGGCGCGCTCCTGCCCTCGGCGCAGGAATATTTCAAGAACTACGGCCTCACGAGCGAGAAGCTGGCGCTCGCGAAGTCCGACGCGATCGTCATGCATCCCGGCCCGATGAACCGCGGCGTGGAAATCGACTCCTCGGTCGCCGACGGCCCGCATTCGGTGATCCTGCCGCAGGTGACTTTCGGCATCGCGGTGCGCATGGCCGTCATGAGCATGGTCGCCGGCTAGATGCGTCTAGCCATCAGGAACGCGCGCCTCATCGATCCCGCGACCGGCCGCGACGGCGCTGGCGATCTCTACATCGCCGATGGCAAGATCAGCGCCGAAGCGGGGCGTGTCGATCGCACCATCGACGCCAAAGGGCTGGTGGTCTGCCCCGGATTCGTCGATATCGCCGCGCGGTTGCGCGAGCCCGGCTTCGAATACAAGGCGACGCTCGAGTCCGAGATGGAGGCGGCCGTCGCCGGTGGCGTGACCAGCCTCGCGTGCCCGCCGGATACCGATCCGCCGCTCGACGAGCCCGGGCTGGTCGACATGCTGCGCCGGCGCGCCAAGGCGCTTTCCCGCGCGCGCGTCTATCCGATCGGCGCGCTGACAGTGAAGCTCGAAGGCGAGCGGCTGACGGAGATGGCGCAGCTCGCCGAAGCGGGCTGCGTCGCCTTTTCCCAGGCCAACGCGCCGATCGCCGACACGCAGGTGCTCTGGCGCGCATTGCAGTATGCCGCGACGTTCGGCTTTCGCGTCTGGCTGCGCCCCGAGGACGCATGGCTGCGCAAAGGCGGCGTGGCGCACGATGGCGAGGTCGCCACGCGTCTCGGGCTGCCGGGGATCCCGTCCTTCGCCGAGACCATCGCGCTCGCTTCAGCGCTCGAGCTGGTGCGCGCGACGGGCGCCCGGGTGCACTTCTGCCGTCTCTCCACCGCGGGCGCAGTCGGAATGATCCGCGTCGCCAAGCGCGAAGGCCTTGCCGTCACCTGCGATGTCGCCATCCACCACCTGCATCTCTGCGAGCTCGATCTCGGCTACTTCGACTCCAACTGCCGCCTCGATCCGCCACTGCGCAGCCAGCGCGATCGCGACGCGCTGGCGCGTGGCTTGGAGGAGGGAGTGATCGACTGCGTCTGCTCCGACCACACGCCGGTCGACGACGATGGCAAGCATCTGCCGTTCGCCGAGGCGGAACCCGGCGCGACGGGACTCGAGCTGCTGCTGCCGCTCACGCTGAAATGGGGTGAAGCGCGCAAGCTGCCGCTTGCAAAGTCGCTCGCGCGCATCACCTCGAGCGCCGCGGAAGTGCTCGGCGTAACGACCGGGCGGCTGGCGCCCGGGGCGCCTGCGGATGTAACGGTCTTCGACCCGAACGCGACCTTTCGGGTTTCGCCGCAAACGCTGCGCAGCCAGGGCAAGCACACGCCTTTCACCGGCTACGAGCTCGCCGGGCGCGTGCGCTACACGATCGTCGACGGCAACGTGGTGTACGAAGGATGAGCTGGCGCGCCGCGGTCGTAGGAGCGGCGCTTCTTGCGGCGTGCGGCTCGGCGCCCAACAAGGGTGGCTATTACAAGGACGACGGCCCGGGCGCCAGTCCGCCGTCCAACCTGTCCGCGCTTCCGGACGCGGCGCCGAAGAGTGAGCCGCTGCATCGCTTTGCCAACCGGCCTTATGAAGTGTTCGGCAAGAAATACGTGCCGCTCGCCAAGGTACAGCCGTTCCACCAGCGCGGCGTCGCGAGCTGGTACGGCAAGCGCTTTCACGGGCAGAAAACCGCGAGTGGCGAGCCTTATGACATGTACGCCATGACGGCGGCGCATCCGATCCTGCCGATCCCGAGCTATGCGCGCGTCACCAGTGTGCGCACCGGCAAGCAGGTCATCGTGCGCATCAACGATCGCGGACCGTTTCACTCGGGCCGCATCATCGATCTTTCGTACGCCGCCGCGAATCGTCTCGGTTTCATCGGCACGGGCAGCGGCGAAGTTGACGTCGAAGCGATCGTGCCGGGCTCGCGCGCCAGCTTATAATCCGCGCCTTTTCCGGCTTGCTCATGCTGCGCCTCGTTTGGTTTCTTGCGCTCTTCCTTGGTACTGCTGCTCACGCGGCTGCACCACCGCCGCCGCCGATCGTCGCGCGCTCATGGCTGGTCGGCGACCTCACCAGTGGTCAGGTGCTGGTCGCCGAGAAGGCCGACGAGCGCATGGAGCCCGCGTCGCTCACGAAGATGATGGCCGCCTACCTGGTGTTCGGCGCGCTGCGTGACAAGAAGCTCACGCTCGAGCAGACCGTGCCTGTCTCGACGCACGCCTGGCGGGCGCCGGGCTCGCGCATGTTCATCGAGCCGCGCAAGCCGGTGACGGTCGATGAGCTGATCAAGGGCATGGAGATACAGTCGGGTAACGACGCCACCATCGCGCTTGCCGAGGCGGTCGCGGGCAACGAAGAAGTATTCGTCCAGCTGATGAACCGCGAGGCCGAGCGGCTCGGCCTGAAGAACACCCACTTCATGAATTCCACCGGGCTTCCGGATGCGCAGCACTACAGCACGGCACACGACCTGTATTTGCTCGCTGCGGCGCTGATCCGCGATTTTCCGGACGACTACGCGCGCTATTACGCCATCAAGGAGTTTCGCTACAACAACATCACGCAGCCGAACCGCAATCGCCTGCTGTGGCTCGATCCGAGCGTCGATGGCGTCAAGACCGGCCACACCGAAGCGGCCGGCTATTGCCTGATCGCCTCGTCCAAGCGCGGTCCGCGGCGCTTGCTCTCGGTGCTGCTCGGCGCCACGTCCGAAAAC
>JAEKLK010000316.1 GCA_019509895.1 Betaproteobacteria bacterium
AGGGCGTGCGCTACTACCAGAAGACCGGGCTGCTACCCATCAACCACGGCATGGTGATCAAACGCACGCTGTACGAGCAGCATCCCTGGGTCGTGCTCAACGTGCTGAAGGCGTTTGATCGCGCCAACGAAATCGCCGAGCGCGAGCGCCTGGAGCAGGCGCACTACCACATCGCCACCGGCCTCGCCGACGCCGAGCGCCTGCGCACGCCGCTCGTGCGCCACGGCGTCAAAGCCAACCGCCGCGTGCTCGAGACCGCCGCGCAGTACTCGCAGGAGCAGGGCCTGACGCCGCGGCGGGTACAGCTGGAAGAGCTCTTCGCGCCGAGCGCGCTCGAGCAATAAATGGTGACAGTCACCAATTATTAATGGTGACTGTCACCGATTATTCGGCGTGCAGGCCCGCCTTGCGGATGACGTCGCCCCATTTGGCGATTTCCTGCTTGATGTAGGCGCCGAATTCGTCGGGCGTGCTGGTGAGCGGATCGGTGCCCAGCGCCGCCAGCCGCTCCTTGATGTCGGGCGCCTGCATCATCTTCGTCAGCTCGGCATTCAGGCGCTGGATGATCGGCCGCGGGGTGCTGGCCGGCGCAAGGACGCCGTACCAGGTGGTGACGTCGAAATCCGCAAGGCCGGCCTCGGCGGCGGTCGGAACCTCCGGGATAAGTGGCGAGCGCCCGCGGCCGAGCACCGCGAGACCGCGCAGCCTGCCGGCCTTGATGTGCGGCGCCGGCACCGGCACGCCGAGGAAGACGAGATGCACCTCGCCCGCGAGCACGCCGTTCATCGCCAGGTTCACACCCTTGTACGGCACGTGGATCAGCCCGGCCCCGGTGCGCAGGTTGAAGAGCTCGCCGGCGAGATGGTTCGAGGTGCCAAGGCCCCCGGAGCCGAAGTTGAGCTTGCCGGGATTGGCGCGCGCGTAGGCGGTGAATTCGGCGAGCGTCCTCGCCGGGACGGACGGATGCGTCACCATGACGTTCGGCACCTGCGCGACGAGCGCGATGGGCGCGAAGTCCTTGATCGGGTCGTAGTTCAGCTTGGCATACAGCGTCGGGCTGATCGCAAGCGACGGCGCGACCAGCACGATCGTGTAGCCGTCCGGCGCCGAGCGCGCCGCCGCCTCGGCGCCGACGTTGCCGCCGGCGCCGCCGCGATTCTCGGTCACCACCGGCTGTCCGACAGAGGCGGCGAGGCGATCGGCGATCAGGCGCCCGAGCAGATCGGTGCCGCCGCCGGGCGGGAAGGGCAGGATCAGCCGGACCGGTTTCGACGGGTACGGCTCCTGTGCCAGCGCGCCCAGCGAAGCGAGAAGGAGAAGCGCGGCGAGCAAACGTTTCAAGCGATGACCTTTCGGTAGCGGACTTCATCGAAGGGACGGCCGATGAGCTGGCTGTTCGAGCGCGAGGCGCCGTCGACCGCGTAGCCGAGCCGTTCGTAGAAGCGCCGTGCGCGTGCGTTGCCGCTCATCACCCATAGCGACACGAGCGTGTGGCCGCGTGTAGCGGCCTCGCGATAGGCGTGCTCGCAGAGCGCACGCCCGGCGCCCTGGCTCCAGCGATCGGGATGCACGTTGAGCGCGTAGATCTCGGCCAGGTCCGGCGATTCGTCGTCGCGGGTCGGCCCGTAGCTGCAGAAGCCGACAAGCGCGCGGTCGATTTCCGATACCGCAAGCTGCGAAGGGCTCGGGCGCGACAGCATGCTCGACCACATCTCGGTGCGCTCGTCGACGTTGAGCGCGGCGAGGAAGTCATCCGGCATCAGCCCGCGATACGCGGCGCGCCAGGCGGCGATGTGGATCTCGGCGATGGAACGCGCGTCGTCGGGCTTTGCGTTACGTAAGGTTATTTCCGCCAACGTCTGCCGATCCCCCTCCAGTGCAGAGCGTAATCGATGTGCGCCTGCGCGAGCACCCAGGCGACGAAACTGTTGCTGTTCGGGCCCGGCCAGTAGCGGTAGCGCCGCGTGTGCGGGTATCGCTCCGGCTGCGCGAGCACGGCGGCGATGCGGCGCGCTTCTTCACCGTGCCAGATGCGCACGAGGCGCGACGGCCCGCCGCCGACGCCATCCTCGGGCGACTTCAGGTCGCAGTGCACGTGGCCGAAACTGCGGCCGCCGGCATTCGCCGTCTGCCATACTTCCCAGCGATGACACTCGCCGCGCTCGCCGTGGACGACGAACCAGTAGTGCACCGCGATCGCGCCGATCAGCGGCAGCGGCGCATAACGCAGCTCGACGCGGGAAGGCGTCATGCGCTTCGTTTCATGCTTGCGTCGATTTTAATGATTGGCGTAACCAGTGCGCCTGCGCAGGACTGGCCGAGGAAGCCGGTGCGGATCATCGTGCCGTTCGCGCCGGGCGGCGTCGCCGACAACAGCGCGCGCGTGGTGGCCGAGCCGCTTGGCGCGCGGCTTGGGCAGCCGGTGGTGGTGGAGAACCGGCCCGGGGCGAGCGGCAACATCGGCACGCAGGCGGTGGCGGAATCAGCGCCCGACGGCTACACGCTGCTGCTGGGCTTCGACGGCACGATGGTGATCAACCCGCACGTCTTCGCCAAGGTGCCGTTCGACACGCTCTACGACTTCGAGCCGGTCACCAAGCTCGGCGACGCGACGCTCATCCTGGTGGCGCATCCCTCGCTGCCCGCGAAGAACCTGAACGAGCTGGTCGCGCTCGCGCGCACGCGGCCGCTCGCCTACGGCACCTCTGGCACCGGCGGCACGCCGCACCTTGCGGGCGAGCTCTTGCGGCAGCGCACCGGCGCGAAGCTCGAGCACGTGCCCTACAAGGGCGGCGGGCAGGCGATCACGGATGTGGTCGGCGGCCAGATACCGCTCGTCTTCACGGCCATCGCCACCGCGCAGCAGTACGTGCGCACCGGGCGCCTCGTGGGCCTCGCCGTGCCGAGCGCCAAGCGCTCGCCGGCGCTGCCGGACGTGCCGACATTCGAGGAAAGCGGCTTCGCGCCATTCGATGTCGCCTCGTGGGTCGGCATCTTCGCGCCCGCCAAGACGCCGCCGGCGATCGTCGAGCGGCTGCAGAAGGAGCTCGCGCAGGTCCTGCGTACGCCCTTCGTGAAGGAGCGCTACGGCGTGCTCGGCATCGAGCCGGTCGGCAACACGCCGCGCGAGTTCTTCCAGCAGGTGCGCGACGACCTCTCGCGCTGGGAAAAGGTGGTCAAGGCCGCCAACATCAAGGTCGAGTAGCCAACATCAAGGTCGAGTAGGCGGCGGCAGCGTGCCGGTCTGCACCGCCTCGACGCCCTCCGGCGGCTCGACCCACGTATGCGCGGAGCGCAGCCATGAGAAGCGGCGCGGCCTGATCCATTTCGGGTCGTCGAAAGTGCCGACGCCGACGCCGCGCATGCCGGGCATCGCTTCCAGCGTCCACGTCAGCTGCGTGCCGCACGCCGGGCAGAACTCGAAGCGCAGCCACCGGCCGCTCTCGTCGCTGTGGTGCTCATAGGCATTCAGCTCGCCGCGCAGCGTCACCTGCTCGGCCTTGAAGTAGGCGCCGAAGCCGAAAGCGCTCCCGGTTCGCCGCTGGCACGCGGTGCAGCTGCACACCGAGGCGCGCAGCGGCTCGCCCACCACCCGGTAGCGCACCGCACCGCACAGGCAGCCGCCTTCGTGGAAATCGGTGACTGTCACCATTTAGGATTTACCGAAATTGGTGACTGTCACCATTTACGGCGCGACCAGCGCTTCCTTCTGGCCGCTCTTCAAGAGCGACGTGGCGACGAAGCCGGAGGCCTTCATCTCGTCGACGAATTCGCGCACGTAGCGCGCGGCGAGCGGCCGGCCGCGCGGCAGGGCCATCGCCTGCTCGATCACCATGAAGCGTCCCGGCAGGACGCGATAGCCGGGATGCGTCCGCGCGTACTCGGCCAGCACGGCCTTCACGCCGGCCAGCGCGTCGAGACGCTCGGCGACGAACTGGTCGGCCGCCGCCTGCGGGCTCGGGCCGCGCACGAAGCTCGCGTTCTTGATGACGCCCCGCGAAAGGAACAGGTCGTAGGCGCTGCCGCGCGACACCGCGATGCGCACGCCCGGACGATCGACGTCCTCGATCGTCTGGATCGGCGAGCCCGCCGGCACCAGGTAGCCGCCTTCGATGATGACGTACGGATCGGTGAACTCCATGTCCTTGGCGCGCTCCGGGTCGCGCGCGACGAAGGCGATGTCCCAGCGGCCGCTGGTCGCATCGGCGGTCACCTTGCCGGCGGCGTCGTAGGGGCGCAGCTCGAGCGGCACGCCGGCGCGGTGCGCGAGCTCGCGTGCGAGGTCCACCGAGACGCCGCGCAGCTCGCCGCTCCCGGCGTCGCGCTGCGCGAGGACCGGGTTGCCGTAGTTGATGGCGGCACGCAGCGTGCCGCTCGGCGCGAGATCGCGTGCCACGTCGGTTGGCACGACGTCCGGCGTGACGCAGCCGGCGAGGACGAGCGCCGGCAAAAGCAAGAGCCGCCGCATCAGCGCTTCTTCGCCTGGGCCTCGGCCGAGCACGGGTTGTCGGAGGAGCAGCGATCACCGACCACGCCGATCGCCTGGATCTCGATCTCGATGCCCGGACGCGCGAAGTTGGTGACGGTGATGAGCGCGCTTCCCGGATAGTTGCCGTTCTGGAACATGTCCTTCCGCATCTCGACGAAACGGTCGCCGTAGCGCGATTCCTTGATGAAGACCGTCATGCTGACGATGTTGGCGAGGCTGCCGCCGGCGCGCTTCATCACCTGGTCGATCTGCGAGACCACCTGCTTCACCTGGGCCTCGAAATTGTTGGCGATATCGTTGCCGGCGTTGTCGCGCGTCGCTGTCTGCCCGGCGACCCAGACGATCTTGCCGCCCTCGGTCACCACGCCCGGCGAGAAGGCGCGCGAAAGCTGGAACGGCGTCTTCTCCAGGTACTCGGCCGCGCCGGCCGCGAGCGGCAGCGCGAGCAGCAGGGCGGCGGTGATGCTTTTCTTCATTGGCGGTCTCCTTATTTGTCGCTGGTGGAATGAAGCGCGATGCGGTTGCCTTCGCTGTCGAGCACGATGGCGCGAAAGCCGTGCGGGCCGATGTTTTCGATCGCCTTCAGCATCCGCCCGCCGTGCTTCTGCGTTTGGGCCACGGCATCGCTGTACGGCCCTCGACGCTCATGTAGACGGATGCCGGCCGCGCTCACTTCCTTAGCATTGGGAATGAGGCAGCCGCCGTTGCCGTC
>JAEKLK010000317.1 GCA_019509895.1 Betaproteobacteria bacterium
CCACCGTGCTGCCCGACGCGCAGGGCCGGCCGCTGCTGCCCTCCATCGTGCGCTATCGCGCCGACGGCCGCGTGGAAGTGGGCTATGCCGCGCAGACGCACCAAGCTGTGGATCCGACGAACACCATCGTCTCGGTCAAGCGCTTCATGGGCCGCGGCGTGAAGGACATCGATCATCTGCAGAACGCGCCCTACGATTTCCTCGACGCGCCGGGCATGCTGCAGATCCGCACGGCCGCCGGCGTGAAGAGCCCGGTGGAAGTCTCGGCCGAGATCCTGCGCGTGCTGCGCGAGCGCGCCGAGGCGTCGCTCGGCGGGCCGCTGACCGGCGCCGTCATCACCGTTCCGGCGTACTTCGACGATGCGCAGCGCCAGGCGACCAAGGATGCCGGCCGCCTCGCCGGGCTGAGCGTTCTCCGCTTGCTGAACGAGCCGACCGCGGCGGCGATCGCCTATGGGCTGGACAACGCATCCGAGGGCGTCTTTGCCGTCTACGACCTGGGCGGCGGCACCTTCGATCTTTCGATCCTCAAGCTCTCGCGCGGCGTATTCGAGGTGGTGGCGACGAGCGGCGACTCGATGCTCGGCGGCGACGACTTCGACCAGCGCGTCTTCTGCTGGGGGGTCGAGCAGGCGAAGCTGGCGCCGCTCTCGCCGCGCGACATGCGCCTGCTGCTGGTCAAGTCGCGCGAGGCGAAGGAACATCTCACCGCGCACGGCGAGGCGCCGATCACGGCGCGGCTTTCGACCGGCGAGTTCGTCGATCTGACGCTCGATACGGAAAGCTTCTGCCGCATCACGCAGACGCTGGTCCAGAAGACGCTCGGTCCGGTACGCAAGGCGCTGCGCGATGCCGGCTTGGGGGTGAACGACGTGCAGGGCGTCGTCATGGTGGGCGGCGCGACGCGCATGCCGCAGATCCAGCGGGCGGTAGCGGAGTTCTTCAAGCGCGATCCGCTGAACAACCTCGATCCGGACAAGGTGGTGGCGCTCGGCGCGGCGATGCAGGCGAACGTGCTCGCCGGCAACAAGCCGCAGGGCGAGGACTGGCTGCTGCTCGACGTCATTCCGCTCTCGCTCGGCGTCGAGACGATGGGCGGCCTGGTGGAGAAGATCATTCCGCGCAACTCCACCATTCCCGCGGCGCGGGCGCAGGAATTCACCACCTTCAAGGACGGCCAGACCGGCATGAGCTTCCATGTCGTGCAAGGCGAGCGCGAGCTGGTCTCCGACTGCCGCTCGCTCGCGCGCTTCGAGCTGAAGGGCATCCCGCCGATGGCGGCCGGCGCGGCGCGCGTGCGCGTCACCTACCAGGTCGACGCCGACGGGCTGCTTTCGGTGAGCGCGCGCGAGAGCACGACCGGCGCCGAAGCCTCGGTGACGGTGAAGCCCTCCTACGGGATTGCCGACGCCGACATCGAGCGCATGCTGCGCGACTCCTTCTCGCACGCGAAAGAAGACGTGCATGCGCGCGCCCTGGCGGAGGCGCGTGTCGATGGCCAGCGGCTGATGGAAGCAACGCGCTCTGCGCTCGCCGCCGACGGCGCCTTGCTGTCGCCAGAGGAGCGAAGCGCCATCGACGCCGCCGTGACGGACCTCGAGCGCGCGCTCCGCGGCACGGACCACCGCGCCATCAAGCAGGCGCTCGAGCGGCTCAACCACGCCACGGCCGACTTCGCCGCGCGCCGCATGGACGAGGGCATCCGCCGCGCGCTCGCCGGCAAGCAGATCGGCGCGCTCTGATGCCGAAGTTGAAGGTGCTGCCGGGGCATGCCATTTCGCCGCAGGGCGCCGAGATCGAGGCGAGGCCGGGCAAGTCGATCTGCGACACGCTGCTCGAGAACCATATCGACATCGAGCACGCCTGCGAGAAGCAGGCCGCCTGCACCACCTGCCACGTGATCCTGCGCCAGGGCTACGATTCCCTCGAGCCACCCGAGGAGAAGGAAGAGGACATGCTCGACAAGGCGTGGGGACTCGAGGCAACCTCGCGGCTCTCGTGCCAGGCGAAGATCGCGGAGGACGATCTCGTCATCGAGATCCCGAAATACACCATCAACTACGAGCGCGAAGGCGGGGGCAAAAAATAGGGACAGTCCCTATTTTGCGAGAACCGTGAAGTGGACTGATACGCAGGACATCGCCATCGCTCTCACCGAAGCGCATCCGGATGTCGATCCCGAGCAGGTGCGCTTTACCGACCTGTACAACTGGGTGCTGGCGCTGCCCGGCTTCAGCGACGATCCGAAGCGCTGCGGCGAGAAGATCCTCGAGGCGATCCAGATGGCCTGGATCGACGAGGCCGACTAGCGGCTAGCAGGCCACGCCGGTGCGCTCCCAGCTGCCGCTGTTGCAGCGGAACTGCGCATTCTCCTGGCAGGAAATCGCACCCGAGCTATAGGTTTGCGACGCCCACATGCAGGCCGCGGGTGCGCTCGAGCCCGCTGCCGCGGCGGGGGCTGGACCGCGCTCGACGACGCGCTCGGAAATCGCCGGCGTGGTGACGACCGACGGCCCCGGCTGCGCCACGGGCACCCGCTCGACGACTCGCGTGGTGCATGCGCCGAGCGTGGCGGCAGATGCAATGATCGCTGCAATAGTTGCTTTCATGCGCTATTCCTCCTTAAGCAGGGACCTCCTCCGCAAAGTTAGATAAAGCTTTGCCGCTGCCAGTTCGGGCTGCGATATTGCAGGAAGTGTCAGGCCTACAATGGGCGCATGAGGTTCGCTTTGCTCTTGCTCCTCCTCGCGTCCGCCAGCGCAGCGGCGCAGGTATATCGCTGGGTCGACAAAAGCGGCACGGTGAATTACTCGAACGAGCCGCCGCCGGCGGGCGCCAAGGCGAGCGAGCTGCCGATCGATGCGAGACCCGGCCCGCCTTCCGCGCAACCCCAGGACTGCTACAGCGTCCGCTGCCAGGGCGAGCGGATGGAAGATCGGCTTGCGCGGCGTGACGCCGCCGACGCGCAGGCGCAGGCCGAGCGCGCCGCCGTCACGCCGCCGCGTCCGCGCGGCCTGGAATTCCGCAGATACATCTCGATCCAGCGCGGCATGAGCGAGGGTGAAATGCTCGCCATCGCCGGGCCGCCGGATCTCGCCTTCCGCGACTTCACCTCGCACACGTACACCTATCTGGCGATTCCCGGCGAGCCGTTCATCACCACCATCACGGTAATCACCGGCCGGGTCAGCGAAATCGAGCGCGTTCGCAAGTTCTAGGCGCCTGCGGCACGCCGATTGCAGCAGGGCGGGGGTCAACCCTGCATAAGGATTCGGCGATGGAACGCAAGGACAAAGTGGAAGGCGAAGGCAGCTACACCGGCAGCAAGGACTACAACGAGCGCACGCGCAAGTTCACAGAGTCCGGCAAAGTGGAACAGGCCGCGCGCGACGCCGAGCCGAAGAACGAGGCGGATAAGCACGCCATGCAGAAGGCCGAGCGCATCGGCAAGGAGCACGCGAAGGAAGAAGACCCGGCGCTGCGCGACCCGAAGAAAGTGCCGCACGAGGGTCACAAACACCAGAAGTAGAACCAGCGAAATCGGGGACGGGTCCCGGCCCCGATTCGACTCAGTGTTTTCTTAGCTCGCCCCACAGGCTGTCGAGCCGGTTGTAGCGGCCGCAGCCGGTGACGTAGAAGCGGTACTGGAGCGAGTTCTTCTTGTAGTAATCCTGGTGGTAATCCTCGGCGGGGTAGAACGGTCCCGCCTTGGTGATCTCCGTCAGGATCGGCTGCTTGAATGGCTTCACCTTGTCCCACTTCGCCTTGGAGGCCTCGGCGAGGCGCTTCTGCTCGTCGTTGATGTAGAAGATCGCCGGGCGGTACTGGCTGCCGCTGTCGCAGAACTGGCGGTCCTTGACGGTCGGATCGTGGTTCACCCAGAAGACGTCGAGCAGCTGCTCGTAGGTCACTTTCGCCGGATCGAAGCTCACCTCGACCGCCTCGGCATGGCCGGTGCGGCCGCTCGACACCTGTTCGTAGCTCGGGTTCTTAACCGTGCCGCCGGTATAGCCGGACACGGCGGAGGTCACGCCCGGCACTTTCTCGAACGCCTCCTCGGTGCACCAGAAGCAGCCGGCGGCGAAGATCGCCTTCTCGGTTTTCTGCGCCTGCGCGCTGGCCGCGACCAGCATGGCGGCGACAAGGATCCATCTCATCGGTTGAGCTCCTTTAGCACGGCCTCGATGACCGGTTGGTCGCGCAAGCATAGCCGGACATTACGCAGGCCCGAGGTCTGTACCGCCTTAAGGTAGGCGCGCGCGCAGATATCGAGCGGCACGGCGAAGATGCCGGCCGATACGGCGGGCAAAGCCACGCTTTGCCAGCCGTGCTCCCGCGCCCGCTGGAATGCCGAGGTCAGCGCCTGCACCAGCTTCGTTTCCTCGTCGCCCTCGCCGAAACGGGGCCCGACGGCGTGGATGACGCCCTTGAAGGGCAGCTTGCCGGCCCCGGTGACAACGGCAGAGCCGGTGGGGAAGGGGCCGCGCTCGGCGACCAGCCGATCGGATTCCTGCTGAAGCTCCGGCCCGGCGGCGCGCGAAATCACCCCAGCCACGCCGCCGCCGTGGGCGAGATGGCCGTTCGCGGCGTTGACGATCGCATCGACCGGTTCTTCCAGGAGGTTGCCGCGCACCACCTGGAAGAGCGAGCCGGCGGCTACTTCTTCTTGCGCGAGGATTTCCGGCGTTTCGGCACCTTCCCGCCGGCGCGGCGCGCCTCGGAAAGGCCGATGGCGATCGCCTGCTTGCGGCTTTTCACGCGCCTGCCGGAGCGGCCGCTCTTCAGCGTGCCGCGCTTTCGCTTGTGCATCGCGCGTTTCACTTTGCTGCGGGCCTTGCGTCCGTACTTGGCCATGGTGTTACCCCGCTGTGTTACTCCACTTTCGCTTTTGCCCTAAGCCCCCGGACCAGCTCCTCGACCTTTTGTTGTGTCAGCTGCTGCTGGATTCTCGGCTTCACTTCGGCGAGCGCCGGAAACTTGGTCTGGCGCACGTCGTCGAGCTGGATGATGTGGTAACCGAAGCGCGTCTGCACCGGCGTCTCGGTGAATTTGCCTTTGTCGAGCTTCACCATGGCGTCGGAGAAGTTCTTGTCGAAGGCGGCCGGCACGTTCCAGTCGAGGTCGCCGCCACGCTCCTTCGAGCCGGGGTCCTTGGAGTTCTTCTGCGCGAGGTCGGAGAAGCTGCC
>JAEKLK010000318.1 GCA_019509895.1 Betaproteobacteria bacterium
CTCGCCGGCTCCTTCGGCATTCGTTCCATCCCAACGCTAATCGTGTTCCGCGAGAAGGTGATCCTCTTTCAGCAGCCGGGCGCGCTCCCGGGTGCCCAGCTCGAGCAGGTCATTACGCAAGCGAAGGCGCTCGACATGGCGAAGGTGCACGCGGAGGTGGCGGCGCAGCCCGAGCAGCCGAAATAACCGGCGCCCGGCTGCCGTAACATAGCGCCGCGCATGTCCGGCACGCGCATCGAGAAAGACAGCTTCGGCCCGATCGAAGTCGCGGCCGAAAGGCTTTGGGGCGCGCAAACCGAGCGCAGCCGACGCTTCTTCCGCATTTCCGGCGAGCGCATGCCGCTCGCGCTGATCTACGCGCTGACGCTGGTGAAGAAGGCCGCCGCGAGCGCCAACAACGCGCTCGGCCTGCTGGACGCTCGCAAGGCCGAAGCCATCCGCAGTGCGGCCGACGAGGTGCTCGCCGCCAAGCACGACGGCGAATTTCCATTGGTGGTGTGGCAGACCGGCTCCGGCACGCAAAGCAACATGAACGTCAATGAGGTGCTCGCCAATCGTGCCTCCGAGCTCCTCGGCGGCGAGCGAGGCGCCAAGCGCCTCGTCCATCCGAACGACGATGTCAACATGGGGCAGTCGTCCAACGACGTGTTCCCGACCGCGATGCACATCGCCGCCGCTCAGGCGTTGCACGATCAGGTGCTGCCGGCGGTGGAGACGCTGCGCGCGGCGCTCGCGCGCAAGCGCGACGCGTTCGGTGACGTGATCAAGATCGGCCGTACGCATCTCCAGGATGCGACGCCGCTGTCGCTCGGACAGGAGTTCTCCGGCTACGTCGACCAGCTCGAGCAGGCGCAGGCGGCGCTGCGCGCGGCGCTGCCCGGCCTGTGCCGCCTGGCGATCGGCGGCACGGCGGTCGGCACCGGCCTCAATACGCATCCGCAGTTCGCCGCGCGTGTGTGCCAGCTGGTAAGCGAGGAGACGCGCCTGCAGTTTCGCGAGGCGCCGAACAAGTTCGCCGCGCTCGCCGGGCACGAAGCGCTCGTCTTTGCGCACGGCGCGATGAAGACCCTGGCGGCAGCGCTGTTCAAGATCGGCAACGATGTGCGCCTGCTCGCTTCCGGTCCGCGCTCGGGGCTTGCCGAGCTGCGCATTCCCGAAAACGAGCCCGGCAGCTCCATCATGCCCGGCAAGGTGAACCCCACGCAGGCCGAAGCGCTCACCATGCTCTGCCTGCAGGTAATGGCCAACGATGTCGCGGTGAACATCGGCGGCGCCTCGGGACATCTCGAGCTGAACGTGTACAAGCCGCTCATCATCAACGCCGCCTTGCAGAGCGGCCGGCTGCTTGCCGATGGCTGCCGCTCCTTCGAGGAGCATTGCGTGCGCGGCATCGAAGCCGACGGCGAGCGCATCCGCGAGCTGCTCGAGCGCTCGCTCATGCTGGTGACGGCCCTCTCGCCGCACATCGGCTATGACCGCGCTGCCGAGATCGCCAAGAAAGCCCACCGCGAGGGCAGCACGCTGCGCCAGGCGGCGCTCGCGCTCGGCTATGTCAGCGCCGCGGACTTCGACCGCTGGGTGCAGCCGCAGTCGATGATCGGTCCGACGCCATGAACCGGCGCTCGGTCGCCTGCTAGTTGCTGGTCGTCCTCATCTCCGGTCGCGGCAGCAACATGCGCGCGCTCGTGGAGGCGGGCCTGCCGGTCGCCGCCGTGATCAGCAACCGTACCGATGCCGCCGGGCTCGACTACGCCCGCGGCCGTGGCATCGCCAGCGCGGTGGTGGAGCACCGCGCGTTCGCGGAACGCGCGCAGTTCGAAGCGGCGCTGGATCGCGAAATCAGGCGCTTCTCGCCTCGTCTTCTCGCGCTCGCCGGATTCATGCGCGTGCTGACGCCCGAATTCAATTCGTCGGCCGCTATCGCGATAGGGTGCTCAACATTCATCCATCGCTCCTGCCGGCATTTCCCGGCCTCGACACGCATGCGCGCGCGCTGGCTGCCGGTGTCAAAGTGCACGGCTGCACCGTGCACTTCGTGACCGGAGAGCTCGACAGCGGGCCGATCGTCGCCCAGGCGGCTGTGCCGGTGCGGCCGAGCGACGGTGCCGAGGAGCTCGCTGCCCGGGTGCTGGCGCAGGAACATGTCATCTATCCGCGTGCGGTCCGCTGGTTTCTCGAAGATCGGCTTGTCGTCGAAAACGGGGTGGTGCGAGTTAAAGGAGATGATGCGCAACTCGTCATGGCTGCTCCTTAGCGTCGCGTTCGCCGTCCACGCCGAGCCGCCGCCGCAGCTCGAGATCACCTTTAGTCTCACCCGCAACGGCTCGGCGATGGCCGAGGTGAGCGAACGCCTGGAGTACGCGAAGGGAAATTACAAGCTCACCGAGACCTGGAAGGGCAGGGGCATGTACGCGCTTCTCGGCAGTGCGCGGCGCGTGAGCCAGGGTACGATCGCCGATGGCACGCTCCGGCCGCGCGAATTCTTCGACGAGCGCTCCGGCCGCGACACGGCGCGCGCATGGTTCGACTGGAAGGCGCAGACCCTGACCATGCAATACCAGGGCAACAAGGCGAGTGAGCCGCTGCCGCCGAACGCGCAGGACCGGCTTTCCTTTCTCTTCGCGCTCTCGCTGCTCCCGGGCAAGGCCGACTCCGTGAGCTATAGCATCGCCGATGGCAAGGGGCTCTCGCGCCACGAGTACAAGGTGGTGGGTCGCGAGCGGCTGAAGACGCCGGTCGGCGAGTTCGATACGGTCAAGGTAGCGCGCAAGGGCGAGGGCCGCGAAAGCACCGAGCTGTGGCTGGCGGCCGAGCGCGGCTACGTCCCGGTGCGGCTGGTCGTGGTCGAGAAGGACGGTACGCGCTACGAGCAGAACCCGACCCGCCTCTCGCCGTGAAAGCGAGCGCGGGTCTGCTCGCCCATGCCGAAACGGCCTTGCGCGAGCTGCTGCAATTCAGCGGTCCGGCCGATCAGGTGCTGTCGCGCTATTTCCGCGCGCATCCACAGCTCGGGCAGCGCGATCGCGCATTCGTCGCGGAATCCGGCTTCGCGGTGTTGCGGCGGCGACGCTCGCTCGAGGCGATTTCGGGTAGCGCGGAGCCGCGAGCGCTTCTCGCCGCAGCGCTCATGAGGGTGCTCGGCTTTTCCGGCCGGGCGCTTGAAGGGGTGGTGGATGCGGCGCTGGCCGAGCGCATTCGCGGCGCGCGGCTCGATGGATTACCCGACGCCGTGCGCGTGGACTTGCCGGACTGGCTTTGGCAGCAGGTCCTCGCCCAGGAGGGCCGTGACGAGGCGCTGGCCCTCGCTCACGGCCTGCTCAACCCTGCACCTCTGGATCTGCGCGTCAATGTCGCGCGCGCGTCGCGTGAGGAAGTGCTTGCTCGGCTTTCTCGTGACGGCATAGAGGCCGGTGCGACGCCATACTCGCCGAGTGGCGTGCGCCTCGCCGGCAAGCCGGCGATCAACCAGCATTCGCTCTTTCGCGATGGCCTGATCGAGGTTCAGGACGAAGGCAGCCAGCTCCTTGCGTATCTGCTCGCGCCGCGCAGGACCGAGATGGTCGCCGATTACTGCGCCGGCGCCGGTGGCAAGACGCTCGCGCTCGCCATGCTGATGCGCGGCGCCGGACGGGTCTATGCGATCGACGTATCGGCAAAGCGCCTGGCGGCGCTCGGCAAACGTGCGGCGCGCGCGCAGGTCAGCAACATCCACTCATGGGCACTGGCGAGTGACAACGACCCGCGGGCAAAGCGCCTCGGCGGCAAGCTGGACCGGGTGCTCGTCGATGCACCCTGTAGCGGCTTTGGAACGCTGCGCCGCAACCCCGACCTGAAGTGGCGCCATGGGCCCGAGGCGATCACCGAGCTGGCGCAAAAACAGCGGCGCATTCTGGCGGCGGCGGCGCGGCTGGTGAAGCCCGGAGGCCGGTTGCTTTACGCCACGTGCAGCCTCCTTCGGACCGAGAACGACGCCGTGGCGGACGAATTTCAGGCTGCTTCCCCTGATTTTCGGCCGCTGCCGTGCGACGAACTCTTGGCAACCCAGCGCATACCGCTGGAGACCGGCGTGCGGCTGCGCCTCGCGCCGCATCGGCAGGGCACTGACGGCTTTTTCGCCGCCGCGTTCGAGCGCCTCCGGGGGCCCGCGTAATCCTAAAAAAATCGCTTTCTTGACAGAAGCTTAGGTTGCGACAAGCCGGTTCACGTACAATGCTTGCCGCCACTGAAAACCATTATTAAAGGCTCTCCAAGTCCATGACGTTCTCCGGCTGGTTCGATCTTCCCTGGTGGGGCGTCGCCCTGGCAGGGCTCGCAATGACGCACGTGACCATCGCCGCGGTCACCATCTATCTGCACCGTTGCCAGGCGCACCGCGCGCTCGAGCTTCATCCGATCGTGTCGCACTTCTTCCGCCTCTGGCTGTGGCTCACGACCGGGCAGGTGACCAAGGAGTGGGCGGCGATCCATCGCAAGCACCACGCCAAGGTGGAGACGCCGGACGATCCGCACAGCCCGCAGGTCTACGGCATCAGCCGGGTCCTCTGGGGTGGCGTGTTCCTGTACGTCAAGGAGTCCCACAACCAGGAGACGCTCGAGCGCTATGGCCATGGCACGCCCGAGGACTGGATCGAGCGCCATCTGTACACGCCGGTCTCGTTCGCCGGCGTATTCGTGATGCTGGCCTTCGATTTGGCCGCTTTCGGCCTGGTCCCCGGCGCCATTGTCTGGGCGGTACAGATGGCCTGGATTCCATTCTGGGCGGCCGGCGTGATCAACGGCGTCGGCCACTACTTCGGCTACCGCAACTATGACGACGTCGCCGACGCCAGCCGCAACATCGTTCCCTGGGGCATCCTGATTGGCGGCGAAGAGCTGCACAACAATCACCACGCCTTTGCCTCGTCGGCGAAGCTTTCCGCCAAGTGGTACGAGTTCGACATTGGCTGGCTCTACATCTGCATCCTGAGCGCGCTGGGTCTCGCGACGGTGAAGAAGGTCGCGCCCAAGCCGCGCTTCGCCGAGCCGCGCGCCGTGGACTTCGATACGCTGCACGCCGTGATCGTGCACCGCTACGACGTGCTCTCGCGCTACGCCAAGTCGCTCAAGCAGACGTATACGCACGAACTCGAGCGGCTGCAGCGCTGGTCGCCGCGCGACGCCGAGGTGCTCGGGTCGCTGCGGCGCGCGCTGCTGCGCGGCCAGTCGCTTGCGGGGGCCGAGGCCCACAAGGTCGCCGAGGCTCTGAAGCAGTCGCGCGCGCTCGAGATCGCGCTCGCGATGCGTCACGAGCTCGCCGCCCTCTGGGATCGTTCGAACGCCTCGAAGGAACAGCTCCTGCGCCAGCTGCAGGACTGGTGCCGGCGCGCGGAGGCGAGTGGTGTTGCGCCGCTCGTCGCATTCTCGGAGCGCCTGCGTTCCTACGCGCTCGCGTAGCAACGTCGGTGCAAGAAAAAAAGCCCGCTTCGGCGGGCTTTTTTTATTTCAGCTTCGTTTCCTTGTAGATGACGTGCTTGCGCGCCTTCGGATCGTATTTCTTGATCTCGATCTTGTCGGGCGTAGTGCGCTTGTTCTTCGTCGTGGTGTAGAAGTGGCCGGTGCCGGCGGACGATTCCAGCTTGATCTTTTCGCGCATGGCTCAGCCCTTTCTTGCCGATTTGGCCGATTTCGCCTTGATCTCGGCCAGCACCGCCTCGACGCCTAGCTTGTCGATGCGCCGCAGGCCGGCCGTAGAGACGCGCAGCCGCACCCAGCGGTTCTGCGTCTCCAGCCAGAAGCGGCGGTAGTGCAGGTTGGGCTCGAAGGTGCGGATCGTCTTGTTGTTCGCGTGCGACACGAGATGGCCCTTCATCGGCTTTTTGCCGGTGACTTGGCAGACGCGGGACATTGCGATGCTCCGAAATTGCGAAAGGCGCGGATTATACAGGCTTTTTACAGCAACCCGCGCTCGGCGAAGCTCATCGCATGGTGGCCGGCGACGATGAAGTGATCGAGCACCTTCACCTCGATTAGGGCAAGCGCCTCCCGCAAATCGCGCGTCAGGAGCTCATCGGAACGGCTCGGTTCGGCCACTCCGGACGGGTGGTTGTGCGCGAAGATCACCGCAGCGGCGTTGTGCCGCAGCGCGCTCTTCACGATCTCGCGGGGATAGACGCTCGTCTGCGTCAGCGTTCCGGTGAACGCTTCCTCGATGTCGATGACCTTGTGCTGCGCGTCAAGCCAGATACACACGAAGGCTTCCTCCTTGCGCGACGCGAGCTTCAGGCGCAGATAGTCGCGGACCGCGCCGGGTGAGGTGAGGGCGGCACTCTGCTTAAGCTTTTCCTGCAGCGAGCGGCGCGCGAGCTCGACGGCGGCAGCGAACTGGGCACGCTTGGCCGGTCCCAGGCCCTTGACCGCTTCGAGCTCGGCACCGGCTTCGAGCATGTGCGTGACGCCGTCGTACTTCTTGAGCAGCTCGCGCGCCAGATCGACCGCACTCTTGCCGCGCACCCCCGTGCGCAGCAGCACGGCGACGAGCTCCGCGTCTGAAAGCGCGCCGGCGCCCTTGGCCAGCAGCCGCTCGCGCGGGCGTTCGGTCTCGTCCCAGCTTGAGATACCCATTGGCGGGGGGCGTTTCCTCGTTTCCCTTAAAATGCATAACGGGTGCCATGCCATGGCGTTGACCGGAAAAAAATTGCTCCTTGGCCTGACCGGCGGCATCGCCGCTTATAAGGCGGCGGAGCTCGCGCGGCTGCTCGTGCGCCGGGGCGCCGACGTACGGGTGACGATGACCGAGGCCGCCACGCGCTTCATCACGCCGACGACAATGCAGGCACTCTCCGGGCAGCCAGTGTGGACCGATCTCTGGGATGTGCGCGTGCCCGACGCCATGGGCCACATCGAGCTGTCGCGCGATCGCGAGCTGATTGCCGTCGCTCCGGCGAGTGCCGACTTCATCGCCAAGGTGGCCAACGGACTGGCTGACGACCTCCTTTCCGCCCTGTGCCTGGCGCGGCGCTGCCCGCTGCTCATTGCGCCCGCGATGAACGTAGAAATGTGGCAGAACGCCGCTACCGCTCGCAACATCGC
>JAEKLK010000319.1 GCA_019509895.1 Betaproteobacteria bacterium
TCGGCCTGCAGGCGCCGGCAGGCACGCCGCGCGAGATCGTGGTGCGCCTGCAGCGCGCCGTAGCGAAGATCGTGCGCGAGCCGGAGATCGCGGAGCGCATGACCAATCTCGGCATGGAGCTGCGTGAGAACGGCACGGAGGACTACATACGCTTTGCCAAGGAAGACATGGAACGTTATGCACAGGCCGTGAAGGCGGCGGGAGTGCGCCAGGAATGACCACGGGACTGGATCGCATCCGCACCGACGTCGTCGGCAGCCTGCTCCGCCCGGCGAAATGGAAGGAGGCGCGGCTCAGGCTGGAGGCCGGCCAGCTCGGCGTCGAGGAGTTCGCGCACATCGAGCTCGACTGCGTGCGCGAGCACCTGCGGCTGCAGGAATCGATCGGACTGGACGTCCTCACCGACGGCGAGATCAGCCGGCTCAACTTCCAGGACAGCTTCGGCCTGGCGGTGAGCGGCTATCAAACAGGGGAGATGCGCGCCGGCGAGAACGTGCGCACGCACGAGAACCGCGCCGCGGGCGGCACGCCGCTTGCCCGCTGGGACATACCGGACCTCGCCGGCCCTGGCACACCGGTCGTGCATCGTCGCCCGGTGGTGAAGCGTCTCCAGCTCGTGCGCAATCCGCCGCTCGAGGAATACCGGCGCGCGGCGCCGCTGGCGAAGAAGCCGGTGAAGGTCTCGCTGATCGGCCCGGACCGCATCATGCAGCGCTACGACCATGCAAATTCAAAGCACGTGTATGCGAGCGCCGACGCCTTCCTCGACGACGTAGTCGAAATCCAGCGACGCATGATCGGCGAGCTGGTGGCCGCCGGCTGCCGCTACGTGCATATCGACGAGCCGGGCTACACCGCCTATGTCGACGAGCCGTCGATGGAAGCGATGCGCAAGCGCGGCGAGGATCCGATGCAGAACTTCGCGCGCTCGCTGCGCGCGAACGCCAGGCTGGTCGCGGGCTTTCCCGGCGTGACGTTCGGCATCCATCTCTGCCGCGGGAACCAGAGGAGCATGTGGCACCGCGAAGGCGTGGTGCTCGGGCTCGTCAGCACGAAGGTGCCGGAGCTCGAGCCGGTCGATGCGCTGGTGCGTCGGGTCGAGGAGGCCGCCAAGCACGTGCCGCTCGAGCGGCTCGCCATCAGCCCGCAATGCGGCTTCGGCTCCGACGTGGTCGGCAATCTCATCAGCGAGGACGACCAGAAGCGCAAGCTCGAACGGGTCGTCGAGGCGGCGCGCCGGGTGTGGCAATGAGGGGCGTAAATTGCTTACAACTTAATTACGTACTTAGTACGAAATCTTGATGAAAGAAACGCTGCAGTTCGGAATCTTTGATTGGGTGGAGGCTTCGCCGACGCGCACGCCGGGCGAGGTGTATGCCGGCCGGCTGGCGCTGGCGGAAGCGGCCGACCGGGCCGGCTTCCATGCCTACATGGTGGCCGAGCACCAGGGCACGCCCCTCTCGATCAATGGCCAGCCGAGCGTGCTGCTCGCGGCGATGGGCCAGCGCACGAAGCGCCTGCGCTTGGGCGCGCTCACCTTCTGCCTGCCGTGGTACGACGCCTACCGGTTCTACAACGAGGTGTGCATGCTGGATCAGCTCTCGGGCGGGCGCCTCGAGCTCGGCGTCGGCCGCGGCGTGTCGCCCATCGAGTCCGTGATCTTCGGCATGCAGAACATCGAGCACTCGCGCGAGAACTACCGGGAGACGCTCGAGGTGTTCTTCGCGGCGTCCCAGAGCCGGACGCTCAACTACAGCGGCAAGCACTACCAGTACCGCGACGTCGAGATCCACAACCGGCCGGTGCAGCAGCCGTATCCGCCCCTCTGGTTCCCGAGCTCGAACCGCGAGTCGATCGACTTCACCGCGCGCCATGGCTATCACACGGCGCTGCTGATGAAGCCGGAGGCCTGCCGGCCGCTCTTCGAGCAATACCGCGCCACCTGGGAGCAGCACCGCAACGACCCGGGCCGGCATAACGCGCATGTGACGGCGCCGCACCTCGGCAAGACGCAGCACCTGGTGATCGCCGAGACCGAGGCGGAGGCGCACCGGCTCGGCGTCGAGGCGTACGCGACCTGGGTGGACCACATCCACCACCTGACGCGCAAGCTCGGCCGCCCCGACGCGCACAGGACCGATCCTTTCGATCCCGAGTCGGCGCAGCCCCTTGTCGCGGGCAGCCCGCGCACGGTGCTCGAGAAACTGCAGCGCCTGCTGGACGTGACGACGGCGAATTACCTCCTTTGCGTCTTTTCCTTCGGTGATCTGGCGCCGGAGCACGCGCTGCGCTCGCTCGACCTCTTCCGCCGCGAAGTGATGCCTCACCTGCGGCTCGCGGCGCCCTGAATCACGGGACCGGCCACTTGTGCCGGCGACCGCGCGGGGCGCGTTGAAGAAACGACTAAGCCGCCCGGACTATGCCGTAGCCCGATGGCGACGTAGTTGTTTAATGACTTTGGTAGGAAGATGCTGACCGTGCAGTGCAATCACACTGCACGGTTGGATGAGCGGCCGTCACGCTGTTATCAGCGCCGTCCGAGAGACCGAACGGTCGCCGAGAAATCGGCCACGTCAGCCGGTCCACGGTAGCGCCAAGCAAAGTGTAGTCGCCGTCTGATCGCCAAGTAGCAGGTCGTACCGGAGGGCACGTCTAGCGGGCGTGCCCTCTTTTTTTTGTCCCGCGCGGAAATGATTCTGCACAAGGCCGGACGCGCGCGGTATCGCCGCTCACCGCGACGTCGTGTCGAGCTCCCGGCGATTTTGCAATGGAGCTTTGTCGACGCTTGCACACTTCGCCGCGACAGGCAAATCCCGCATGCACATGTCGGGCGCGTTACACGCGGCCTATTTTCCGAGGCGCTTCATCGCCCCGTCGTAGTAGCTGAGATCGACGTAGCGCTCGGGCGCGGGCGCCCTTCCGCCCCAGCCGCCCTCGATCTCGGCGCGCAGCGCCAGCACGTTGCGGAAGCCGGCCATGTCGAAGCGCGCGTCGGGCGCGACGCCGAATTTCGGATCGGTCATCAGCTCCCAGCTTTGCGCCGCCACCTCACGGCTCACCTTGAGGCGCTCGGCGAGGATGCCGACGGCCGCGTCCTTGTTCGTCGGCGACATCACCCAGCGCGTGCCCTCGATGACGCCCGCGATGTAGCGCTCGAGCAGCTCGCGGTTCGCCTGGCCCCATTTGCGCAGCACGAAGGTGCCGTTCGCCTGGTACGGGCCGATGAGGTCGATCGCGCGCCCCATGCTCTTCAGGCCCGAGGCCTTGGCGTCGAGCGCGAACGGCAGGTTGAGCATCGCGCCCTTGTAGTCCTTGTTCTCCTTCATGCCGCGAAGCCGCAGCGCAGTGCCGCCGATCGGATGGACCTTGTAGTCCGCGCCCTCCTTAAGCCCATTTACCAAGAGGATCTTCTTCAGCTGCAGCGCGTAGGCGGTGTTCGGCGCATCGACCAGCAGCGTCATGCCCTTGAGATCCGCATACGAGCGCACCTCGGGCTGCACGAAGAATTCGTTCATGCTGCTGTCGCCGCCGGTGACGATGACCACATCCTCGCCGGCGAGCTCGACCATCGCCACGGCGTTGTCGACTGCCGCCTGCGCGATCTGGAATTCGCCCTTGGCGAGGCCGTTGCGCTGCTCGTCGGAGTTGACGGTGAAGAGCACCTCTACCGCGAGGCCCTGGCGGGCGAACAGGCCCTCTTTCGCCGCCGCCAGGACCGGGAGCGACTGTGCCCCGGGAAACATCTTTACCTTGAGCTGCGTCTGCGCCGCGACGGCGAGCGGCAGCGCGGCCAGCAGCGCTGCGACGATGCGCTTCATGGGTGAATCCTCCTCTGGCCGCTAGATTATCATTCGCCTCCTAAGGAGGAACGCCATGCTGCAGGAGCAAATCCCCGACCTAGCGAAATTCGTCGAGCCCGACCGCGTCCGGCGCGAGGTTTACACCGATGCGGCGATCTTCGATCTCGAGATGCAGCGCATCCACGAAAAGGTGTGGATCTACTGCGGCCACGAGACGCAGGTGCCGAAGGTCGGCGACTACTACACCGTGCAGATCGGCCGCCAGCCGATGATCATGGTGCGCGGCGCGGACGGCAAGATCCACGTGCTCTACAACCGCTGCCCGCACCGCGGCAACATGATCGCCGGCGACCGCAAGGGCAACACCGGCGAGTTCTTCCGCTGCTCCTACCACGCGTGGCAGTTCCACCTCGACGGCAAGCTCAAGAACATCCCGATGATGGAGGCGGGCTACAAGGGCACGCGCTACGAGAAAGACAAGTCCGACTGCAATGTGAAGCGCGCCGCCCGCGTCGAGAACTATCGCGGCTTCGTCTTCGCGAGCCTCGCCAATGACGGTCCGACGCTGAAGGAGTTCCTCGGGAAAGCGATCGTTGCCTTCGACGACATGTGCGACCGGGCCCCGGAAGGCGAGGTCGAGATCGTGCCGACCTGCTTCCGCGTCATCCAGCACTCGAACTGGAAGATCTTCCTGGAGAACCAGCTCGACGCGCTGCATCCCTCGGTCGTACACCAGTCGACCGGCCGCGCCGCCCACGAGGTGGAGAAGGAGATCGCCAAGCGCACGAAGAAAGGCGAGGCGCCGCTCTCCTACCACATGCTCTCCGCGTTCGCGACGGTGACGATCGACAAGTGGGACAGTTTCCAGACGATCAACTACCCGCACGGCCACTGCATCCTCACCGGCTACATGGGCCTGCGGCCGCGGGATCCGGATACGCTCGCCTACGACAAGGTCATGATCAAGGCGTACGGGCAGAAGCGCTTCGAGGAGATCGTCGGCGTCAATATCCACCACGTGCTCATCTACCCGGGGCTCTCGGTGCAGTCGCCGCTGCAGCAGCTGCGCGCGGTGCGGCCGCTCGGCGTCGACCGCACGCTGACCGAGATCTGGCACTTCCGCCTGAAGGGCGCGCCCGAGCCGATCTACCGGCGCTCGCTCGCCTATTACAACCTGGTGAACTCGCCCTCGACGCTGATCAACGCCGACGACCTGGAGAACTTCTGGAAATGCCACCAGGGACTCTCGTCCGACGCCGGACAGTGGGTGAGCTTCGCCCGCCATATGGGGCGCGACCTGGAAAACGATGGCGTGGTCGAGACCGCGCCCAACTGCGGCACCTCGGAAGCGCCGATGAGGAACCAGATGAAGGCGTGGGCGGAGTACATGCGTGGCTAAGCTGAAAAAGGCATTGAAGAAGCTCGTGCGCCGCAAGGCGAACGGCGCCGGCATCCACGAGACACAGCACGCCATCGAGCAGTTCCTTTTCCGGCAGGCCGAGCTGCTCGACGGCAAGCAGTGGCAGGACTACATCGAGCTCTTCACGCCCGACGGGGTGTACTGGATGCCGCCCGAGCCCTCGCACACACACTGGGACGGCATGCCGGCGATCTTCGCCGAGGACAGGAACCTGATGACCGTGCGCATGAAGCGCATCCTGCATCCGGACGCCTGGTCGCAGCGGCCGCTCTGGGAGACGAACCATGTCGTCTCCAACATCATCGTCGAGAAGGAAACGGCCGACGAGGTGCAGGTGCGCTCGCGCTTTCACATGCTGGAGCTCCGGCGCGACGACGTGCGGCACTTCGCCGGCGCCTATCGCCACACGCTCAAGCGCACGCGCGAGGGCTTCCGGATAAAACTGCAGCGCGTCGACATGACCAATGCGCAGGCCGCGTACGACTACGTAATCCAGGCGTGGGTCTGAGCAGCACCCGGGTCCTCACCACCGCGGAAGCAAGCGGACTCGTCTCGATGGCGGAAGCCATCGATCTCATCGAAGCGTCTTACCGCGATCTGGGCGCCGGCGGCGCCCAGGTGCTTGCGCGGCGGCGCCTGCACACGCCGCTGGAACACCCGGCTGAGCCGCGCTGGTCCATGCTGAACGTCATCGGCGGCGTGGTGCCGCACCAGGGTGTGCTCGCGCTGCTCGTCGACGCCGCCCACATGGCGAAGCCGA
>JAEKLK010000320.1 GCA_019509895.1 Betaproteobacteria bacterium
GCGCACGCGCTTCGCGCCGATCAGCGCGGCGAGGCCAGTATCCGCGTTGCCGGCGTTGTTGTTGACGATGGTGAGCTCGCGGGCGCCTTGCGCGATCAATGCGTCGATGAGCGCGACCGGCATGCCGGCGCCGCCAAAGCCGCCGATCATCACCGTCGCGCCGTCGGGCATATCGGCGAGCGCCGCCTCGGCGCTGACGAAAGACTTGTCGATCATCGGCTGGAAATTATCCCATCGGCGTGGTTCTCAAGTACCACCTTCATATGCAGGCGTAAGGCACTGATTTATCGTGCCTGTAGACAACGGAAATAGGCTTTCGAAACCCCACCTAAGTGCTTGTCACTGTTGAAAAAGTCACCTTGACCACCTAGCGTTTTGGGATTAAGGTGGTGAAAAGTAGGGAGAAGTGGCACAAAGAGCCATATGGAAGCAGCGTTTCATGGAGCGGCGGTCATCACGCTCGACGCCAAGGGCCGCGTCGCCATTCCGACGCGCCAGCGCGGTGTGCTGCTCGAGGCCGGTCGCTCGCTCGTGCTCACCGCGCACCCGGAGGGCTGCGTGCTGATTTACCCCGTCAGTGAATGGGAGCAAGTGCGCACGCGGGTCGCGGCCTTTCCGAGCATGGATCCGGTCGCGAGCTGGTGGAAGCGCCTGCTTCTGGGATTTGAGGAGCACGTGTCGCCCGACGGCTCCGGACGCATCCTGCTTTCGCCGGCGCTGCGCCTGCACGCGAAGCTCGAGCGCGACGCGATGATGGTCGGGCAGGGACATTACTTCGAGCTCTGGGACGCAGGCGTTTGGTCGGCCAAGCTCGAGCGCGCGCTCGCTCACACGCCGACGCCGCCGGCCGGAATGGAAAATTTCTCGCTGTGAGGCCGCCGCGTGCACGAACCGGTACTCCTCTTGGAAGCGCTCGACGCACTGGCGATCCGGCCGGAGGGCTTGTACGTCGATGGCACCTTCGGCCGTGGCGGCCACAGCCGGGCGATCCTCGAGCGGCTCGGGCCGCAGGGGGCACTGATTGCGCTCGACCGGGATCCCGACGCGGAGCGCGCGGCGCAGGAGCTGCGCGATGCACGCTTCACCTTCGTGCGTACGGCGTTCTCCGCGCTGGGCCGCGTGCTCGCCGGGCGCCTGGCGCACGGCATGCTCTTCGATCTGGGCGTGTCTTCGCCGCAGCTCGAGGAGGCAGAGCGCGGGTTCTCCTTTCGACGCGACGGGCCGCTCGACATGCGCATGGATCCGCAATCCGGAGAGACGGCCGCGCAATGGCTGGCGCGCGCCGAACAAAAACAAATAGGGGAGGTCATCCGCGAGTATGGGGAAGAACGGTTTGCTAAACAGATTGCAGCGGCGATTGTTAATGCTCGCGGCCGCGAGCCGCTCCTCCGCACCGGGCAACTTGCCGATCTCGTGGCAAAGGCGGTCCGTACACGCGAGCCGGGCCAGGACCCGGCGACGCGCACCTTTCAAGCTCTACGGATTCACCTCAATCGGGAGCTTGAGGAAGTGTCGCTGATGCTGCCCCAGGCGGTGGCCGGGCTGGCCGAAGGCGCGCGCCTGGTCGTGATCAGCTTCCACTCGCTGGAAGACCGCATCGTCAAGCGCTTCCTGCAGTCAGCGTCCCGCCCGGATGTGCCCGCGCGCCTGCCGCTTCGCGCCTCGGAAATGCCACAGCCGGCTCTCAGAATTGTCGGGCGCGCGGTGCGCGCGTCCGAAACGGAAACAAGAAGAAACCCGCGGGCGCGCAGTGCCATCCTCCGGGTGGCCGAGCGTACCGCGGGCCCCTTTCAACCGAATTCACGAATCGAGCCCGGCGCGCGGTGGCGAAACTGAACCTCCTCCTCCTCGCGGTTCTCGTCGCCTGCGCGCTCGGGCTCGTCACTTCGCAGCATCGAGCGAGGAAGCTCTTCTCGGCACTTGAGCGCGAACACGAGCACGCGCGCGAGCTCGAGATCGAATACGGCCGCCTGCAGCTCGAGGCGAGCACCTGGGGCCAGCATGCGCGCGTGCAGCGCATGGCGGTGGGCACGCTCGGGCTGCGCTCGCCCGACACGCGCCGCGTGCGGCTCGTGGGCCGCGATCCGGCGCAGTGACCGGCGCGGCGGGGGCCGTGGCGCAGGGTCTGGTGCGCCTGCCGGCATGGCGGTCGCGCGCGGTGCTCGCCGCGCTGGCCGGCGCGTTCCTCCTGCTGCTCGCGCGCGCGGTCTACTTGCAGGCGGTGAAGACCGACTTCCTGCAGGGAAAGGGCGACGCGCGCTACTCGCGCGTGCTGGAAATGCCGGCGACCCGCGGACGCATCCTCGAGCGGCACGGCGAGGCGCTTGCCGTGTCGACGCCGGTGAAATCGATCTGGGCGATTCCGTCCGACGTGGCGCTCAAGGCGGCCGATCGCCGGCAGCTCGCCGCGCTGCTCGGCATGCCGGGCAGCGAGCTCGATCGCAAGCTCGGCGAGGCAGCGCGCGACTTCGTCTACCTAAAGCGCCAGCTGCCGCCCGAGACGGCGGATGCCATCGCCCGATTGCGGCTGCCCGGCATCTACGAGCAGCGCGAATACCGGCGTTACTATCCGGCCGGAGAAGTGACGGCGCATCTGATCGGCTTTACCGGGGTGGAAGACGCAGGCCAGGAAGGACTCGAGCTCGCCTACGAGGAGTCGCTCGGCGGGCGGCGCGGCAGCCGCCGCGTCATCAAGGATCGTCTCGGGCACGTGGTCGAGGACGTGCAGTCGATCCGCGCCGCACAGGACGGGGCCGACCTCGCGCTCTCGATCGACGCCAAGATCCAGAGCATCGCCTTCAGCGCGCTCAGCGCCGCGGTCGAGCGCCATCGCGCCAAGGCGGGCGCGCTGCTCGCGCTCGACGTGCAGACCGGCGAAGTGCTGGCGCTCGCTAACGTACCGTCGTTCAACCCGAACAACCGCGCCCGCCTCACCGGCGCGCAGCTGCGAAACCGGGTGATCACGGATCTTTTCGAGCCTGGCTCGACCCTCAAGCCGTTCACGGTGGCGCTCGCGCTCGAGTCGGGCAAGATCGATCCGAGCACGACCATCGCGACGGCGCCCGGACGGCTGACGATCGGGCACCACACGATCCGCGATGTGCATCCGGCTGCCGCCCTCACCGTGACGCAGGTGTTACAGAAGTCCTCCAACGTCGGCGCGGCGAAGCTCGCGCTCGCCATGCCGCGCGAAGCGGTCTGGGATTTCTATCGGCGCCTGGGCTTCGGCGCTCTGCCGCAGCTCGCCTTCCCGGGTGCCGCCGCCGGACGGCTGCGTCCTTATCAGAGCTGGAAGCCGATCGAGCAGGCCACCATGGCGTATGGCCATGGCATCTCGCTCAGCCTCCTGCAGCTCGCGCGCGCCTATACGATCTTCGCCACTGACGGGGAATTGCTGCCTCTTACGCTCGTCAAGAGCGACCTCGCCGCGCGCGGCGAGCGCCTGATTTCCCTGGAAACCGCCCGGGCCGTGCGCGCCATGCTGGAAGCGGCCGTACAGCCCGGCGGCACCGGCCCGCGCGCGCGCCTCGTCGGCTGGCGCGTCGCCGGCAAGACCGGCACCGCCCACAAGCAGGAAAACGGCGGCTACGCCGTGGACAAGTACCTCGCCTCCTTCGTCGGCCTCGCGCCGGCGTCGGCGCCGCGCGTGATCATCGCGGTGATGATCGACGAGCCTCTCGGTGAGTACTACGGCGGCTCGGTCGCCGCGCCGGTGTTCGCCGAGGTGATGCAGGCGGCTCTGCGCCTCATGGAAGTGCCGCACGACGCGCCCATCGTGCCGCTCGAGCCGGCGGATGCGGCCCGCGAGAGCACGTGAGCGATCGATGGACAGCTTCGCGAATCTCGCCGCGCAGGGCGCCGTGATCGAGCGCCTGAGCGCCGACAGCCGCCGCTGCGCGCCCGGCTGCGCATTCTTCGCCTATCCCGGCGAGAAGGCCGACGGTCGCGATTTCATCGGCGATGCGGTGGCGCGGGGCGCGGCCGCGGTGCTATGGGAGGCGGAAGGCTTTGCATGGTCGCGGGCTTGGCGCGTGCCGAACGTCGCCGTGCAGGGCCTCAAGCAGCAGGCGGGCGTGCTCGCTTCGCGTTTCTACGGCGAGCCTTCGCAGGCGCTGTGGGTATGCGGCGTCACGGGCACCAACGGCAAGACCTCCTCCAGCCACTGGATCGCCGCAGCGATCGAGAAGACCGGTGCGCGTAGCGGCGTGGTCGGCACGCTCGGCTGCGGTTTCCTCGGGGCGCTGCGCGATGCGGGCAATACGACGCCCGACGCGCTCGAGCTGCAGGCGATGCTGAAGGACCTGCGCAGCGCGGGCGCCCGCGCGGTGGCGATGGAGGTCTCCTCGCATGGGCTGGTGCAGGCCCGTGTGAACGGCCTGCGCGTCGCTTGCGCCGTGTTCACCAATCTCTCGCACGATCATCTCGATTACCACGGCTCGATGCAGGCCTACGGCGAAGCGAAGGCACAGCTCTTCGCCATGCCGGGCGTGCAGAGCGCGGTGCTCAATCTCGACGATGCCTTCGGCCGCGAGCTGGCGCGGCGCCTGGCGGGCCGGGTGCGCACGATCGGCTACGGCATCGACGCTGCAACGCCGGCCGCACCGGTGGACGACTTCATCGCGCTGCGGGGGAACGAGGTGGTATCGAGCTTCGGGCGTTCGCCTTTCGCGACGCGGCAGGTCGGGCGCTTCAACCGCTCGAACCTGCTCGGCGTCCTGGGCGCGCTGAGCGCCTATGGCATTTCGTTTCCGGAGGCAGTGCGACTGGTCGCCGATCTCCCCGATGTGCCCGGGCGCATGGAACAGGTCGGGGAGCGGCCGCTCGTCATCGTCGACTATGCGCATACGCCGGACGCGCTGGAGAAGGTGCTCACCGCGCTGCAGCCGGTGGCGCGCGAGCGCGGCGGCCGGCTCGCCGTGGTGTTCGGCGCCGGCGGCGATCGCGACCCGGCCAAGCGTCCGCTGATGGGCGCCGTGACCGAGCGCCTGGCCGATCGCGTGCTCGTCACCTCCGACAATCCGCGCAGCGAAGATCCGCTGCGCATCATCGAGGCCATCGCCGCCGGCATGCGTAAGGGCGCGATGCGCGAACCCGACCGCGCGCGGGCGATCGAGCAGGCGGTGCTCGAGGCC
>JAEKLK010000321.1 GCA_019509895.1 Betaproteobacteria bacterium
GCTTGCCGAACGTCTGGTCGATGCCACGAAACCGGTACTCGGAAGCGAGCGTGATGTTTCCGGTGACCGGAGAAGGGGCAGGCGCCGCCTGCTGCGCTTGCGCGTTTACCGACGCAGTGGCGGCCGTGGCAAGCGCGATTGGAACGACGAACTTACGCATTAGATGCTCTCCCTGAGGGTGGATTAGGAAATTGCTGCCCGACAGTTAGCATCTCCTATGCCATGAAGAGAATTCGTTTGCCCTCAATGGCTTCCCGCTATGCACCAGCCTTACTGCGCCATATTGGTGCGCGCGCCAGAGGCTGCCGCACGCGGGCGGTGCGCAGCGCGCAGTGGTACCTTGGCCGCATGAGCGATCGGCATCTCTTTGACGACCTGAGCCAGCGCATCAACGAAGCGCTGCGCAATTCCCCGGCAGCCGACATCGAGAAGAACCTCCGTGCGCTGCTGGCGGACTGGTTCGGGCGCATGGATCTGGTGATGCGCCAGGACTTCGAAGTGCAGAAGAAGCTCCTCGAGCAGGCGCTCGCCCGCCTGGCGACGCTGGAAGGGCGCGTCGCCGAGCTCGAACGCCGCGCCAATAACGTCGATCCCCGGTAAACGCATCGCGCCCGCGGGCGTTGCTCGCCTCGGGGAGATGGCGAGCGATGACCGTCGCGACCGTAGCGAGCCGGGCGCTTTGTGGCGTGCAAGCGCCCGAGGTCACCGTTGAAGTGCACCTCGGACCGGGGCTGCCCGCGTTCCACATCGTCGGGCTTCCCGATGCCGAGGTACGCGAAGCGCGCGACCGCGTGCGCGCGGCGCTCAACCACGCGCACTTCGAGTTTCCGGCGCGCCGCATCACTGTGAATCTCGCGCCGGCCGAGTTGCCAAAGGACTCGAGCCGCTTCGACCTGCCAATCGCGCTCGGCATCCTTGCCGCCAGCGGCCAGCTCGAGGCGCAGGCGCTCGATGGCCAGGAGTTCGCCGGCGAGCTCTCGCTCACTGGAGAGCTGCGTCCGGTGCGCGGTGCGCTGGCGATGGCCTTGTCGGCGCGCGGAGCGGGTCGCGCGTTTGTATTACCGGAGGGCAATGCGCCGCAGGCTGCCCTCGCACAGGGGGCGCAGATCCTGCCGGCGCGGTCGCTCCTCGAGGTCGTCGCACATCTCGCCAACGAGGCGCGTCTGGCGCCTTACTGCGGCGAGGCGCCGGTGATGCGCGGCGACTACGCGGACTTTAGCGATGTGAAGGGCCAGCAGCAGGCAAAGCGCGCGCTCGAAGTGGCGGCGGCCGGTGGCCATAGCGTGCTGATGATCGGCCCGCCCGGCACCGGCAAGTCCATGCTGGCATTGCGCTTCCCGGGCATCCTGCCGCCCATGTCCGAGGTCGACGCCCTCGAAGTTGCAGCCGTGCACTCGGTGTCCACGCAGGGCTTCGACACCACGCGCTGGGGTGAGCGCCCGTTTCGCGCGCCGCACCACAGCGCTTCGGCCCCCGCCCTGGTGGGCGGCGGCCACCTGCCGCGGCCGGGAGAGATCTCGCTGGCGCACCACGGTGTGCTGTTCCTCGACGAGCTGCCGGAGTTCGACCGCGACGTTTTGGAAGCACTGCGCGAGCCGATCGAGACGGGGCGTGTGGCAATTTCGCGCGCAGCGCGGCAGGTCGAATTCCCCGCACGCTTTCAGCTGATCGCCGCCATGAATCCCTGCCCCTGTGGCCACTGCGGCGATCGCAGCGGACGCTGCCGCTGCACCCCGGAGCGCATCGCGCGCTATCGCGGCCGCATCTCCGGCCCGCTCGCCGATCGCATCGATATCAAGCTCGAAGTGCCCGCGCCGCGCGAGGCCGAGCTTACCGGCACCGTCCCCGGCGAGTCCTCGGGCGACATCGCAAAGCGCGTCGGCCGCGCGCGCGAGGCGCAGCTTGCCCGCCAGGCGAAACCCAATGCGCTGCTCGGGACTCGGGAGATCGACCGCCATTGCGCCACCGGCCGCGAGGGCGGCGAGCTCCTGCGGCACGCGCTCGCGAGGCTGCTCCTGTCGCCGCGCGCCTACCACCGGATCCTGCGCGTTGCGCGCAGCATCGCCGATCTGGCGGGTACGAGCGCCATCGGCGCAGAGCACGTCGCCGAAGCGATCCAATACCGGCGGATCGATGCTAGTTTCTAGCAGGCGATG
The DNA here is from genome assembly GCA_019509895.1 of Betaproteobacteria bacterium. Classification (GTDB taxonomy): domain Bacteria; phylum Pseudomonadota; class Gammaproteobacteria; order Burkholderiales; family SG8-39; genus SCGC-AG-212-J23. The sequence continues at coordinate 2,157 of JAEKLK010000321.1, forward strand.
GCGACTTATGCGATTGGCGACGTGCAAGGCTGCTTCGATGAGCTGTGCGCGCTGCTCGACAAGATCGGCTTGGGCGCCGGCGATCGACTCTGGTTTGTCGGCGATCTCGTAAACCGCGGACCGAAATCGCTCGATGTGCTGCGATTTGTGCGCTCGCTCGGCGAGCGGGCGATCGTCGTGCTGGGTAACCACGACCTGCATCTGGTAGCCCAGCACGAGGGCGTCGAGCCACCCAAGAAGGACGATACGCTGGAGGCCGTGCTGCGCGCGCCGGATCGCCCGGAGCTCGTCGACTGGCTGCGCACGCGGCCGCTGATGCACACGGCCGGCGATTACGTCATGGTGCATGCCGGGCTCGTGCCGCAATGGACCATCGACCAGGCGTTGGCGCTCGCGCGCGAAGTCGAAGTTGCGCTCGCCGCGCCGAACTACCGCGAGTTTCTGGCGCACATGTATGGCGGACATCCCGACCGCTGGCGCGCCGACCTGAGCGGGTTCGACCGCCTGCGCGTCATCGTCAACGCGATGACACGTCTTCGCTTTTGCCGGGCGGACGGCAAGATGCAGTTCGGTGCCAAAGGCACGGAGCCGCCGCGCGGCTATCGCCCGTGGTTCGAGTTCCGCCGGCGCGAGGAAGGCACGCTGCTCTTCGGGCACTGGTCCGCGCTCGGGCTCAAGTTGACGCCGCACCTCGCGGCGCTGGATAGTGGCTGCGTCTGGGGCGGCAAGCTGAGCGCGCTGCGGCTCGAGGACCGGGCGCTCTACCAGGTCGGCTGCCGCGCCGCACAATCGAGCACGGAGGAATGATGGCCAGTTGCGTGTTCTGTCGCATCGTAGCGAAGGAGATTCCGGCGGCGGTGGTATACGAGGACGAGCTCACCATTGCATTCATGGATGCAGGCCAGGTGAATCCCGGCCATGTGCTCGTAGCCGCCAAGGCGCACGCCGAGACGCTCTACGATTTGGACGATGCCCAGGCAGCCGCGCTGTTACGCGGCGCAGTGCGCGTGGCGCGCGCGATTCGCAACGCTTTTCAGCCGCAGGGCTTGTCCGTCTACCAGGCCAACGGCAAGGCGGCGTGGCAGAGCGTATTCCACTACCACATGCATCTGCTGCCGCGCCATGAAGGCGACGGCATGGCGCTCACGTGGCCGGCGAAGAATCCGCCGCGCGAGCAGCTCGCCGAATACGCCGTGGCGATCCGGCAAGAGATCCGCTAGGCGTTACTTCCACGGTGAGTAGCCGAAGGCGCGCTGATAGCGCGCCTCGATGTCATCGCGGGCAGGCGCGTGGTTCTGCGCGCCGCGGCTCGCGACCTTGATCGCTCCCATCAGCGATCCCAGCTTTCCGGTGCTGGGCCAGTCCCAGCCGTGCGCGATTCCGTAGAGCAGGCCGGCCCGGTAAGCATCGCCGCAGCCGGTGGGATCGACGACCGCCTCCGCCTTGACGCAGGGGATTTCGTGGCGCCTGCCGTCGGCGATGATCAACGACCCCTTGGCGCCTTGTGTGTAGATCACCGCATCGACGCGCTGCGCGATTTCGTCGAGACGGCGGCCGATGCGCTCCTCGAGGAGCTTGCCCTCGTAGTCGTTCACGGCGACGTAATCGGCGAGCTCGATGAAGCGGTTCAGCTCCTCGCCGGAGAACATCGGCAGGCCCTGCCCCGGGTCGAACATCACGCGCATCCCCTGCTCCGCGCATTCGCGCGCGTGCTGCAGCATGCCTTCTTTGCCATCCGGCGCGATGATCGCAAGATCGGCGCCCAGCTCGCGCGTCACGCGATTCTGGTGCGCGTAATTCATGGCGCCGGGATGAAAGGCGGTGATCTGGTTGTCGTCCAGATCGGTGGTGATGAACGCCTGGGCGGTGAAATGGCCAGCAATCTGCTTCACGAGGTCCGTCGCCAGGCCGAGCCGCCGCAGGCGCTCGAGGTACGGCGCGCCGTCTTCACCGACAGTCGCCATGATCAGGGCGCTTTCGCCGAGCAGCTTGAGGTTGTAGCCGATGTTGCCGGCCGTGCCGCCGAATTCCCGCCGCATCTCCGGCGTGAGGAAGCAGACGTTCAGGATATGCAGCTGATCGGCGAGCAAGTGATTACGAAACCGATCGGGGAACACCATGATGGTGTCGTAGGCGATTGAGCCGGTAACGAGTGTCGTCATAGGGGATAGAAGAGGTAGAGGCGATAGCCGACGGCGGGCGTGCGGCTTGTGTCGAGAAACACGCGCAGCGGCGTGTCGCCGCCGGGGGCGATTCCGTGGATCAGCAGGTCCTCTCGCCGGGGCGGCTCCAGGTAGTCGCGCGGCACGAGCACACGGCGCACGACCGGGCGATCGCCCTCGTCCGTGAGCGTGAGCTCGAGCGCCGGGTATTCCTGCGGAAACCGCGCGCGGTTGCGGATCACGGCGTTGAGCACGATCAGGCCTTCGCGCCGCGAATCCGCCTGCAGCTCCGAAGAGTCGATGCTCATCAGCTCCGGCCGGCGCGGCAGCGGCACTTCGCAGCCGAGCGGCTGGCAGAGCGCCCGCAGCGTCCCGCGCGTTTCCGGATACCACGCCGCGAGCTCTGCGCGAAAGCGATAGGCGACTTGCAGCCCCATGGCGAGCGCCGCGATGAGCGCTGCCGTAGCCCACAGCCAGCGCCGCGGCCGGGGCGGCTCGGCGAGGAAATCCACCGTCGACGGCGGAGCGTTCGTGCTCGGGCCCCCGGCGCTTTGCGCGCTGCGGCGCCCGGGATCGAAGAGCGCGAGCTGCGGCGACGGTTCGAAGGCTAGACGCTCATCGCTCTCTTCGACGAGCGCGGCCACGCCATTGAAGACGCCCCCGCACTTGCCGCAGCGGACGGTGCCGGCGTGCGCGGCAAGCTGCGAGGTTTGCACGCGAAACGCGGTGCCGCACGCCGGACAGCGAGTGATAAGGCTCATCTGCGCCGGCCGCTGAGCAGCGCCCAGCCCTCCTC
>JAEKLK010000322.1 GCA_019509895.1 Betaproteobacteria bacterium
TGCTCGTGCAGCCCTGCCAGCACGGCGCGGCCGATCATCGGATCGTCTTCAACGACGAGCACGCGCATGATTCGAGGCTAGCACAGTGGCACGCGCACTCTTAAGCGCGGCTTAAGAACCGGGGCTATATTGGCGCATGCGGCTCATTCGCCTGCTCGCATTGGCGCTTGCATGGACGTTCGTTCCTTCCACGGGCGCTGGCTCTGCGCCGGTCGCCGTGGTGCCGCTCGAGGGTGCCATCGGCCCGGCGGCGGCCGACTTCGTGCGCCGTTCCATCGAGCGCGCCGGCAAGGAAGGCGCGCAGCTCATCATCCTGCGACTCGACACCTCAGGCGGGCTGGATACCTCGATGCGCGAGATCATCAAGGCGATCCTCGCTTCGCCGGTGCCGGTCGTTTCGTTCGTCGCGCCGAGCGGCGCACGTGCCGCGAGCGCCGGCACCTTCATCATGTATGCGTCGCACATCGCCGCGATGGCGCCCGGCACCAACCTCGGCGCGGCCTCGCCGGTGGCGCTCATGGGCGGCGAGTCGGACAAGGACGGCAAGAAGGGCGGCGACACGCTGATGCGCAAGGCGATGAACGACGCGGTGGCCTATATCCGCGGCTTTGCGCAGATGCGCGGGCGCAACGCCGACTGGGCGGAAAAGGCGGTGCGCGAAGCGGTCAGCCTGCCGGCGGAGGAGGCGCTCAAGCTCAAGGTGATCGACGTGATTGCGCCCGACGTGCCGTCGCTCCTGCGCGCGTTGCAGGGGAAGACCGTCGAGGCGGGTGGCGCGAAGCGCACGCTGCAGCTCTCGGGTAGCGCGTTCGAGGAGCGCGAGCCCGACTGGCGCACCCGGTTTCTCGGCGTCATCACGAACCCGAGCGTGGCCTATCTGCTGATTCTCGTGGGCGCCTACGCCCTGCTGTTCGAATTCATGAACCCGGGACTTGTGCTTCCGGGCGTGGTCGGCGCAATCGCCATCCTGGTCGCGCTGTACGCGCTGCATCTGCTGCCGGTGAACTATGCGGGCCTCGGGCTGATTGCCATCGGCATCGGCTTCATGGCCGCGGAGGCGTTCCTCCCGGCGTACGGCTCGCTCGGCATCGGCGGCCTGATTGCTTTCGTGCTCGGCTCGATCATGCTGATCGAGGACACGACGCTGCCCGATTTCGCCATCCCGATCGCGCTCATCGCCGGCATGGCGGCGGCGAGCGCCGGGTTCCTGATTTTCATGCTCGGCATGCTGCTGAAAAGCCGCCGCCAGGCGGTCGTCACCGGACGCGAGCACATGCTCGGTGCGCGCGGCGAGGCGCTCGGCGACTTCGAGCGCGAGGGCTGGGCGCGCGTGCGCGGCGAGCAGTGGCAGGTACGCTCGCCACGTCCGGTGCGCCGCGGCCAGCCGCTGCGCGTTACAAGCATGCAGGGTCTGGTATTGGACGTCGAACCGGAGGGGGACTGATATGTATTTCGTCGGCGGCATCGTCGTTCTGCTCGCGCTTCTGGCCATCTCGTCGATCAAGATTCTGCGCGAGTACGAGCGCGGGGTGGTCTTCTTCCTCGGCCGCTTCGGCGGCGTAAAGGGACCGGGACTGATCTTCGTCGTGCCACCGATCCAGCAGATGGTGCGCGTCGATTTGAGAACCCGGGTGTTCGACGTGCCGCCGCAGGACGTGATCTCGCGCGATAACGTCTCCGTGAAGGTGAACGCGGTCGTGTATTTCCGGGTAGTGGAGCCGGAGCTCGCGATCATCCAGGTCGCCAACTTCAACGAAGCGACCAGCCAGCTCGCGCAGACCACGCTGCGCGCAATCTTGGGCAAGCACGAGCTCGACGAACTGCTGGCGGAGCGCGAGAAGCTCAATAGCGACATCCAGACGGTGCTGGACCATCAGACCGACTCCTGGGGCATCAAGGTCTCGAACGTCGAGATCAAGCACGTCGATATCAACGAATCGATGATCCGCGCCATCGCGCGCCAGGCCGAGGCCGAGCGCGAGCGGCGCGCCAAGGTGATCCACGCCGAAGGCGAATTGCAGGCGTCGGAAAAGCTCCTGCAGGCGGCCGAGATGCTCGCCAAGCGCAGCGAGGCGATGCAGCTGCGCTACCTGCAGACACTCACCGCCATCGCCGGCGACAAGGCATCGACGATCGTCTTTCCTGTGCCGATGGATATCTTCGGCAGCCTGCTCGGACATAAGACCAACCGTCCTAATTCGGGGTCAGGACCGTAATTATTCTTCGCTCAAGGCCCGATCCCGAGCGACGTCCGGTGTCCTGCCGTAAGTAATTACGGTCCCGACCCCGAATTCGGCATAAAAAAAGCGGGCCACAGCGGCCCGCTTTTCCAGAGCTGGACTGCGGCTACTTGCTGCTCGAGCCGCTGCTGCTCTTCGAGGTGTCGCTCTTCGGCGTCGAGCCCATGGAGCCCGTGCTCGGGCTCTTGCTCGAGCTTGAGCCCATGCTGCCGGAGCTGCCCGAGCTGCCGCTCGTGCTGCTGCCGCTGGTGCCGGAGGACGACGTTCCGCCCGCCGAGCTCGACGAGCCGTGCCCCGCGTTCCACTCCTCGCGGCTGATTTGGCCGTCGTGGTTCTTGTCGAGCTTGTCGAACTCAGCCGAGCCGCCCTTGCTCGAGGACGAGCTGCCGCCCGCCGCGCTGGGCGACGAGGACGACGAGGACGAGGGGCTCGAGGACGAGCTGCCGCCCGCCGCACTCGGTGACGAGGACGACGAGGACGAGGGGCTCGAGCTCGAGCTGCCGCCGGCGGCGGAGCTGGACTTGCCCGTGGACGACGCGCCGCTGCTTTGCGACGTCGACGGTTGCGACGACTGGCTGCTCTTCTGCTTCGCAGAATCGTCGGCGTAGGCCGACGCGGCCGCAAATGCGAGAAGCGAGAAGCCGAGCATCAGGGACTTCACTTTCATAAGGACAACCTCCTCAATAGTGGTTCGGCATCGCGCCGGCACGCTTCGCGTGCACGCAGAGAGAAGCAGCGAACGTGCCGCGACCCCGGTGCGTTGTCCATTTGGGCGGGCGGGCGGCCCTGTTAAGTAGGCCTTAAGGATTTCCGTGTTAATCCGCCGCCGCACTTAAGGGGCCGTTAAGCGAGCCTGCGCCACACTGGCCGCGCTGAGTGGGACTGCCCGGGCGGTGCGGAGTCTCCCTTTTCCTATCTGCCCGGTTCCGCGGCCGGCGCGTTGCGAGCGCGACCGGCCGCATTTATTTCGTAGGGCAGGGCCGCATTTTGCTGCCCTGCGGGCGTGCGCAAGCTCGCGCTCCTTGCCGGCGTGGCCGGCGCCCTTGTCGGCCTCTATGCCGTTTTCGGCTTCCTGGTCGCGCCCTCCCTCGTTCGTAGCACGCTCGTCCAGCGTGCTGCCGAAGCCGGGTACGACTTGCGCGTGGGCAAGGTCGCGACCAATCCGTTTTCGCTCTCGGCCCACATCGATGATGTGCAACTCGTGATGCGCGAGGGCGAGCCGCTCTTCACTACGCGGCGCGCGAGCGTCGAGCTTGCCGGCGCAGCATCGCTCTGGCGCCGCACGTGGATCGTCGACGCATTGCGGCTGGAAGAACCGGTGCTCTCAGCCCTGCCACGCGCAAATGCGCCGCGCGGCTCGGGGCGCGTCGCCGTCATCGTGCGCAAATTCGCGCTCACGGGCGGCGTGGTCGCGCTCCGCGGGATTCCCCGCCTGCAGCGCGTCAGCCTGCAGGCGCAGGATCTGTCGCCGCTCGAGGGGCACGAGAACGCCTTCAGCATCAACGCCGCCCTGGCGAGCGGCGGCACGGCGAAGAGCGACGGCACGCTCACGCTCGCACCCCTGGCAGCAAACGGCGAGCTGCAGCTCGAGGGCGCGTCGCTCGCGGAAGCGTGGAACTATCTGCCACCGACGGCGGGCAAGGCGCCGGCGGGCCGCATTTCCGGATCGCTGCACTATCGCTACGCCGACGGCAAGCTCGCACTCTCGAACGCGAATGCGCAAGCGACGCTCGAGTCCGGCAGTCACCTGACGCTGCGGGGCGCGCTGACGGCGGCGCCGCTCGACGCTCAGCTCACGCTCGAGGCCAAGGACCTGCCGCTCGCGCTGGCCGCGCCGTGGCTCGCGGAGCGCAGCGCCGTTCGCATCGCCGCCGGCGTGCTCGATGCGCAGGGCACGCTACATCTGGGCAAGGACGCGCGCTATGAAGGCGCGGCCAGCATCCGCGATGCGCGCATCGACGGAGCGCAAGGGGAGCTGCTCGCCTGGCAGAGCCTTGGCACCACCGATCTGCGGCTGGGGCTTGCACCGTTCAGCCTGCACGCCGATGAAATGCTGGCCCGTGCGCCGCGCGCCAATATCGTGATCGCGCCCGACGGCAAATTAAACCTCGCGGGCGCCTTGGCGGCCGGCGGCAACGGGGGCAATGCGCGGCCGGCGGCCCGCCCGGCGATCACCATCGGCCGGCTGCGCGTCGAGAATGGGCGGCTGGATCTGGCCGATCGCACGCTCGCGCCGCCGTTCGCAACGACCGTGCACGATCTCGCGGGCGCGCTCGCTGGCCTGAGCACCGCGGAGGATGCGCCAGCACGCGTCGAGCTGAACGGGCGTGTCGGCAAGTACGGCGATGCGCGCGTGCGCGGCGCGCTCGAGCCGGTGGCGCCGGCGACGCGCACGAACCTGGAGCTGCGGCTGCGCAACCTCGCGCTGGCCGATTTCACGCCGTATGCGGTGAAGTTCGCCGGCTACCGCATCGAGGCGGGGCAGCTGTCCGCGACGCTGCGCTATCGTGTGCGCGAGGGACGGCTGGTCGGCTCGAACGAGCTCGAGTTCGATCGCCTCAAGCTTGGCGAGAAAGTCGAGAGCGCCGGCGCGCTCGATTTGCCGATGGATCTCGCCGTGGCGCTTCTCACCGACGCGCAAGGGCGCATCAACCTTGCCGTTCCGGTGAGCGGCGACCTGCGCGACCCGCAGTTCGACCTCGGCGGCTTGATCGCCAAGGCGCTGCGCAACACGCTCGCGAAGATCGTCAGCGCGCCGTTTCGCGCGCTCGCCTCGCTCCTGGGCCACGATACCGCCGCGGGCGAGCTGGATTACGTGAGCTTCGACGCCGGCTCGTCGAGCCTTGCGCCGCCCGAGGAAG
>JAEKLK010000323.1 GCA_019509895.1 Betaproteobacteria bacterium
CGCTGAAGGACCTGCTTGGCGCCAAGTACAGCGTCGTCGTGGAGCCCGACATCAAGAAATGAAGCTTTCAAGGACAGGAGAAGCTCGCATGAACCCGTTCCGCACGATCGTCGCCGCAGCGCTCTTCGCCATGGGCGCGGGCGCCCTTGCGCAGCCGGCGACCTATCCGTCGAAGCCGGTGCGCGTCCTCGTCAGCACAGTGCCGGGGCCACTCGACACCTTCGCGCGCATGGTGCTCGACAAGATGACCACCTCGCTCAAGCAGCCGTTCGTGGTGGAGAACAAGCCGGGCGCCGGCGGCAACATCGCCGCCGAGCTGGTGGCGAAATCGGCCGCCGATGGCTACACGCTCCTATTTGCCATCGATACCACGTTCACCGTCAATCCATCGGTCTACAAGGCGCTGCCGTTCGATCCGGCGAAGGACTTCGCCGTCATCTCGGTGCCCGTCACCTACGGGCAGATGCTCGCCGTGCATGCCTCGGTGCCGGCGAATTCGGTCGCCGACCTGGTGGCGCTCTCCAAGCAGAAGAAGCTCACCTACGCCTCGGGCGGCAACGGCACGCCGAGCCATCTTTCCGGCGCGTATTTCCTCGCCACCACCGGCAGCGACATGACGCACGTGCCTTACAAGGGCACCGGCCAGTCGGTGATCGACGTCGTCGCCGGCCAGGTGGACTCCATCTTTGCCGTAACCACCGGCGTGCTGCCGCACGTCAAGTCCGGAAAGCTGCGCGCGCTCGGCATCTCGAGCAGCAAGCGCTCGGCGCTCGCGCCCGACGTGCCGACGATTGCCGAGGCGGGCTACCCGGGATTCGAGGCGTCGTTCGCCTATGCATTGATGGCGCCGGCCGGCACGCCGGTCGACATGGTGCAGACGCTCGCGCGCGAGCTGCAGCGCGCGCTCGCGCAGGCCGACGTGCAGGAGAAGAACCGCATCTTCGACTACACGGTGACGGGGCTCGATCCGGCGCAATCGGCGGCGTGGCTCAAGGAGAACCGCGAGCGCTGGGCGCAGGTCATCCGGCGCGCCGGTATCATGATGGAATGAAGAAAAAGAACGGCGCAGGCGCGCCGACGCTTGGCGCCGCGCATCCCTCGCTCAGCCAGCGGGTCGCCGAAGAGCTGCGCCGATCCATCCTCAGCAACCGCCGCCGGCCCGGCGACCGGCTGATCGAGGACCGCCTGTCCGAAGAGCTCGGCGTCTCGCGCATCCCGGTGCGCGAAGCGCTGCGCGTGCTCGCCGGGGAAGGCCTGGTCGAGGTGCAGCCGCGCCGCGGCGCCTCGGTCGCCGATGTCTCGGCGGACGTGGCACACGACCTCGTCGAGGTACGGGCGACGCTCGAAGGCCTGAACGCGCGGCTCGCGGCCCGGCATCACGATCCGGCGATCATCGACGAGCTGAAGCGCGTGCTGAAGGAGGGCAACCGCGCGGCGCGCTCGAAGAGCGTCGAGCACCTGGTGCGCCTGAACGGCGAGTTCCACGACAAGCTGGCCGAGGCCGGCCGCAACAGCATCCTCTTAGACATCATGCGCACGCTGCGCGAGCGCACCAACCTCGTGTTCGCCGCCAACAGCGGCCGCCGTGCCGAGCAGGACTGGGACGAGCACTCGAAGATCCTCGCCGCGGTGATCGACGGCGACGAAGACCTTGCCGCCATGCTCGCTACGCGCCATGTGCACCGCGCGGCCGAGGCCGCCTTCGGCGCGGCGAAGGCTACCCGCTCTTAGCGAACACGACGCTCGGCAGCCAGGTCGAGAGTGCCGGGAAGAACATGTAGATCAGCAGCACGAGGATGAACGCCGGGTAGAAGCGCATTGTCGCGACGGTCACCGCCTCGAGCTTCAGGCGCGTCACGGCGCAAACCGCGAAGAGACCCAGTCCCACCGGCGGGTGCACGATGCCGAGAAGCAAGGCATAGGTCAGCACGACGCCGAAGTGGATCGGATCGATACCAAACTTCACCACCAGCGGCCCGAAGAGCGGGATGCCGATCAGCATCGCGGGTACCGTCTCCATGAAGCAGCCGAGCACCAGCAGCGCCAGCGTGACGAGGCAGAGGATGGCGTACTTGTTGTCGGTGAGGCCGGCAAGGCCGTTCGCCAGCTGCTCGGCGACCTGCTCCGAGGTGATGACGAACGACATCACGCTGCCGATGCCGGTGAGGAACATGATGAGCGCGGTGGTACGCGCGCTGCTGATAAACGCTTCGCGTAGCGCCGCCCACTTGAGCTCGCCGTACAGCAATCCAAGCAAGAGCGCATAGAGCACGGCGAGCACGCTCGCCTCGGTGGGCGTGACCAGTCCGGTGATCATGCTTCGCAGGATCACCACCGGCGTCAGAAGCGCCGGCAGGCCGCGCCAGAACGACTGCCAGATCTCCCGGCCGCTGGCGCGGCGCGGCGGCGGCACCTTTTCCCAGCCGGCCCTGGCGAGCAGCCAGTTGTTCGCGAGCAGCACCGCCGCCATGGCGAGGCCGGGCAGCACGCCGGCGACGAACAGATGGCCGACCGAGACGTTCATCATCACCGCGTAGATGATGAACATGATCGAGGGCGGGATGATCGGCGCGAGCAGCGACGAAGCGATCGTCAGCGAGGCGGCGAATTCCGGCCGGTAGCCGGCGCGCCGCATCGCCTCGATCTGCATCGTGCCGAGGCCGGCGATGTCGGCGAGCGCCGACCCGGAAATGCCGGCGAACACCACGCTCGACAGCACGGTCACCTGCGCCAGTCCCGCGGTGAACGCGCCGACCAGGCATTCGATGAACTCGAAAATGCGCCGCGTGAGCCCGAAGCGGTTCATCAGATTGCCCGCCAGGATGAAGAACGGAATGGCGAGCAGCGGCACGCTTCGCACGTCGTGCAGCATGTAGCGCGGGAAGGTGCTGAGCGGCGCGTCGATCAGCGCCAGCCCGACGAAGGCGCCGATGCCCATGGCCGCGCACACCGGCACGCCGAGGCCGGCGAAGCCGAGGAAGAGCGCGATCATCCAGGCCGTGGCCATTCAGGTGAGGATGCCGGCGCGCTCTTCCACGACCTCGATGCCGCGCAGCTGCCAGACCAGGTAGATAACCTCGGTGACGACGATGTCGGCGCAACCGGCGGCGAGCGGCGCCATCAACACCCATTCCGGCCAGCCGAGCACCGGTGTCTCGAACAACGCCGCGAACTGGGCGCTGCGGAAAGCGAACCACGCCACCATCGCCTGGAACACGAGCACCACGAGCCGGATGGCGATGCCCAGCCATCGCCGGCCGCGCGGCGCGAAAAGCCGCGAGAAGAGCTCGATGCGGATGTATTCGCGGTCCTTGGCGATGAGCGCGTAGACGAAGAAATACAGCACCATCGCCAGAATGATGGACAGCTCCTGCACCCAGTTGATGCCGCGGGTGAAGAGCAGGCGATGGGCGATCTCGGCGGCGTTGATCGCCACCATCGCCGCCAGCACGAAAAGGGCGATCGCCTCGATCGCCCTCTTCGAGTAGCGGAGGTACGCGGCGATTAGCGGGCCTCGGTGCTCATTTGAGCGCCTTGGCCTTGGCGGCGAGGCCCTTCGGAATGACCCCCTCGGCTTCCAGCTTGGCGACCACCTGCTCGCCGCGCTCGCGCCACGGCGCGAGGTCGGGCTCGAGCACGGTGACGCCGAACTCCTTGACCGCCTTTTCCTTCTTCAGCGTGAAGCCGCGTTCCGACTCGGCGGCGTACGCGGCGCCGCCCGCCTTGGCGGCGCGGTGCAGGATGTCGCGCTGCTCGCGCGTCAGGCTCATGTACTTCTTCTCGTTCATCAGCACGTTGACGATCTGGTAGTACTCGTCCGTGCGCGTCCAGAACTTCGCCACCTCGGCGTTCTTCTGGTCATAGGCGATGCCGATCGTCTCGGGCCCGCCTTCGATGATGCCTTGCTTGAAGGCGAGGTACATCTCGGGCCGCGGCACGACGATGGTGTTGGCGCCCAGGCCGCGCCACGTCTCGATCGCCGTCTTCGATTCCCAGATCCGCAGCTTCATGCCTTCGAGGTCCTTCGGCGTCTTCACCGGCCGCACCGCGATCAGGCCGCGCGGATCCTTCTGCATCCAGGTCCAGTCCGGATCGAGGATCACGCCACCGAGCGAGCGCAGCTTGTCTACGCCGGGCTTGAAGAGACCGCTCTTGAGATACGCCTGCGCGTGGTTGAGGTCGCGGAAGACGTAAGGCGCCGAGATGATCTTGGTCTCGTCGATCAGGCCGGCGAGGAACTCCGGATAAAGCAGGTGAAGATCCTGCGCGCCCTGCAGCACGTTCTTCTGCTGATCCGGAATGCCACCGAGCTTGCCGGCGTGGAACACCTCCACCTTCATCTGCCCGCCGGAGAGCTTCGCGACCTCCGCGGCGAACGCCTCCGCGCCGACCCCCGAGTGCGACGCCTGTGCATCGACGGTGCCGAGCTTCAACACGATCTGCGCCTGCGCGCCCGCCCCGATGAGCAGCGCGGCGATCCCTACCACGAGCCTCTGCATAACCCCTCCTCTCAGTGATTCCTGCGTAACACCTGACCCCCTCGGGATCCGGTAAGACGGCCCTCGCGCAGCGTGACCACGCCGTTCACCACGACGTGGCGCATGCCCTGCGCCAATTGATTCGGTTCGAAAGTGCTCGCGCTCGCCTGGAAGCGCTCGGCATCAAAAACGGCGATATCCTCCCGGCAGCCTTCGGCGATGGTGCCGCGATCGCGCAGCCCGAGCCGCTTCGCCGGCAGTTGCGTCAGCCGCTGCACCGCCTCTTCGGCTTTCAGCAGCCGACGCTCATGCACCATGAAATGGAAATACCACGACGCCCACGTATAGGCGCCGTGGAACACCGAATTGGCAAGCGGCCCATCGGGCGCGAGCGTGGTCGCATCCGATCCCGGCATGCACAACGGATGCGAGAACATGAGCGCCTGCTGGTCGGGCGTGTAGGCATGGATGATGACCATCGGCGGCGCTTGCGAAGCGGGCGGCTGGTCGAGATCCGCCGCCAGGATGTCGAAGGCGATGTCGTAGGCGTCGCGCCCTTCTGCGCGCGCGAGATCGCCGAAGCTCCTGCGCGAGTACTGCGGAAATTTCGGATGATCGCGTGTGTGCATGTCGAACGCGATGTCGAGGCCCCGGCCGCGCGCCTGGTCGATCAGCTCGAGCGAGCGGTGGTCCTCGCGCTCGTCGGTCTTGCGCGGCAGGAGATGCGAGATCTGGATCTGGGCACCGGCACGCTCGCCAACGCGGATCGCCTCGTCGATGGCCGACACCGCGCCCTCATCGCGCCGCCGCGTATGGCTGGCATAGAGCCCGCCGCGCTTCGCGACCACCTTGCAGAGTTCCGTCAGCTCCTCGTCCGGCGCGCCGCGCTCGGCGGGATATTCGAGGCCGGTGGAGTAACCCCAGGCGCCATCGGCAAGGCCTTCCTCCAGCAGCCGCTTCATCGCCGCCAGCTCGTCGCCATTGGCGGCGCGATCGGCGACGCCGAGCGTCGCGCGGCGCAGCTGGCCGTTCGGCACGAGGGTGATGACGTTCACCGCGGGCTGCGCGGCTTCCAGCCGATCGAGGTATTGGCCGACGCGCGTCCACTGGAGGGGCACGCTGCCATTGAAGCCATAGATGTTCGGCGCCGCCATCTGCGGATCGCGGATCGGCGCGCAGCCGAAGCCGCAATTGCCGATCACCTCGAGCGTCACGCCCTGTGCGATGGCGCTGACCGCGCGCGGATCGACCAGCAGGGTGTAATCCGAATGGCTGTGGATGTCGATAAAACCCGGCGCCACCGTCAGGCCGGTGGCATCGACCTCGGCGCCATTCGCGGGCAGCTTGCCGATGGCGGCGATGCGGCCCTCCTTGACGCCCACATCCGCAATGCGCGGCGCTACTCCGGTTCCATCGAGCAGCGTGCCGCCGCGGATGACGAGATCCATTACGCGGCCTTCGCCTTGGCGCGCAGGCGGCCGGTCGCCGCTTCGTCGATCGCCCCGCCCTCGATCACCACGCCGTAGAGCTCGCGCGCCGCCTCGCCGCTCACCTTGTCGTCGAGGACATCGGCGAGCACCCGCCCCGGATCGCGCGTGAAGGGATCGCCGCAGCCGCCACCGCCGGCGCTGACGTGGCGGAAGACATCCCCCTCGTACCACTTGACCGCTTCCATCGGCATGGTCGGCAATGTGCGCCTGCCCGCGGCCGTCGCCGGCGAAGCCGTACGGCGGATGGTCGCGCCGGTCGGCGCGCGTAGTGAACACGGCTTCGTCGGCCAGCAGCTTGAACTCGCGCACGAAGGCGAGGCCACCGCGATGCTCACCGGCGCCACCCGAGTCCTGCACCATGCCGTAGCGCACCACCTCGAGCGGCAGCTCCGCTTCGATCAGCTCCACCGGCTGGTTGGAAAGATTCGCCGCCGGATTGGAAATACCCTCGACGCCATCGCGCCGCGCGCGGGCGCCCCAGGTGCCGACCATCACCTCGGTGAGCACGAACGGCCGGCCCTCGTGGTAGCCGCCGACCGAGAAAAGCGTCGGCCCGCCTTCGCCGGCAGCAATGACCCGATCGGGCACGACCTGGGCGAGCGCCCCCATGATGGCGTCGAACACGCGATAGCCCATGACGCCGCGCGCGGCGCAAGCGGCGGGCAGCACCGGATTGAGGATAGTGCCTTCCGGCGCCTTGAAGTGCACCGGCCGCATGTAGCCTTCGCAGTTCGGGATGTCCGGGCTCGTGACGCAGCGGATGGCGCAGTAGGTCGACGAGCGCGCCATGGCGATCGGGCAGTTGATTGCGCCCTGCACCTGCGCCGAGGTGCCGGTGAAATCGACCACGATCTCGTCGCCGCGCACGGTGAGGCACACGACGATCTTCAGTGGCTCGGGCCTCTCGCCGAGGCCGTCGATCCAGTCGGAGAAGCGATATTCGCCGTCGGGAATGCCGCGGATGAACTCGCGCATCAGCCGCTCGGCCTGATCCATGATCGCCTCGAGGTAGCGCCGCAGCGCCTTGCCGCCATAGCGCTTGAGAAGCGCCGTATAGCCACGCTCGGCGACTGCGCACGCCGCGAGCTGCGCTCGCAGATCGCCCAGCACCTGCACCGGCTGGCGCGTGTTCTTTTCGATCACCTCGAAGAGCGATTCGTTCGCCTTGCCCGCCTCGTAGAGCTTGAGCATCGGCAGGCGCAAGCCCTCCTGGAAAATATCCGTCGCATGGATGGCGACCGACCCCGGCGCAATGCCGCCGACATCCGAGTGGTGCGCCATGGTGCAGGCGTAGCCCTCGATCTCGCCTTCCGAGAAGAGCGGCTGGATGACGTAGATGTCCGGCAGGTGCTGGCCGCCTGCGCCGTACGGGTCGTTCATGATGAAGATGTCGCCGGGCTGCATGCGGCCGGCGTACTTCTTGGTCAGGTGCTGCATCGCGTCCGGGAACGCACCGAGCTGCACCGCGAGCGTCAGTCCCTGCGCGATCACCTGCCCGTGCCGGTCGCAGAGCGCGGTCGAGTAATCCATCGAGTCGCGCACCACCGGCGAATAGGCGCTGCGCATGAGCACCAGCGCCATCTCGTCGGCGACCGACGAGAGCGCATTCTTCACCACCTCGAGCGTGATCGGATCGATGCGCAATTCGGTGTCAGGCTCGTAATTAATTCGGGCAGTCATGGAGCCGTATCGATCTGTATGTTGCCATGCCCATCGAGTTGGGCGCTCGCCCCCGGCGGAATGACGCAGGTGGCGTCGAGCTCCTCGATGATCAGCGGCCCCGGGATGCGCTTCGCGAGCGCCGCGCGGCTGACGACCGGCGTGTCGTGCAGCTTGCCGTCGAAATACGCCTGCCGGCGCGCTTGCCGTGGCGCGAAGCCCTGCGCTTGCTTCAGCCCTTCGGCGAAGCCTTCCTTGCTCTCGGGCGCAGCGCTCGCCACGACTCGGATGTTGATGAGATCGACCGGATCGCCCTCGGAGCTGTGCCCGTAGGTGCGCTTGTGCTCGGCGTGGAACGCCGCCTCGATCGCCGCCACCTCGAGCGGCTCGGCCGGCACCGTGAGCTCGAACGCCTGCCCGGTGTAGCGCAGGTCCGCGAGGCGCTTCACCTGCACACGTGATTCGTCCACGCCCTCCTTGCGCATGTCCGCGCGCACTTCGGCCTCGAGTTGCGCGAACAGCGTCCGCAGCCGCTCGCCCTCCACATCGGCGGTGCGCTGGAACACCGAGCGCTGCTGCGTATGCTCGACGTTCGAGAACAGGAGACCGGCCGCGCTGAACACGCCCGGTGCCGGCGGGATGAGCACGCGGCGCATCTCCAGCTCGCGGGCGATGGCCACCGCGACAACCGGGCCGTTGCCGCCGAAGGCGACCAGCGCGAAGTCGCGCGGATCGCGCCCGCGATAGGTGGAGACCGCCTTTACCGCGCGCGTCATCGTCGCCACGGCGATCGCATAGACACCGTGCGCCGCCCGCATGGGATCGAGCTTGAGCGGCGCCGCTACTTTGCGCTCGATCGCCTCGCGCGAAAGGCGCGCGTCGATCGGCAGCTTGCCGCCGACCAGGTATTCGGGATTGAGGTAGCCGAGCATCACCGCCGCATCGGTGAAGGTGGCTTCCGTGCCGCCGAGGCCATAGCACGCGGGGCCCGGCACGGCGCCTGCGCTCTGCGGCCCGACCTTGATCGCGCCTGCGGCATCGAGCGAGACGATGCTGCCGCCGCCCGCGCCGATCTCGGAAACGTCGATGAACGGCAGCTTGATGGCGTAGCCGCCGCCCTTCACCAGCTTGGAGCTGACATTGATGCCGGCGCCGACTTCGTATTCGGTGGTGCGCGCGGGCTCGCCATCCTCGACGATCGCCGCCTTCGCCGTCGTGCCTCCCATGTCGAACGAGATGACGTTGCCGAGGCCGGCGGCGCGCGCGATGTCGGCGCAGGC
>JAEKLK010000324.1 GCA_019509895.1 Betaproteobacteria bacterium
TGCGTCGAGGTCGAGGTCACCGAGCGCGTGCTGATGGCGAACTTCCACGAGAACGCCGAGACCCTGCGCAAGATCGGCGCGCTCGGCGTTCGCCTGGCGATCGACGATTTCGGCACCGGCTATTCGAGCCTTGCCTACCTGCGCGAGCTGCCGTTCCAGAAGCTGAAGATCGATCGGCTGTTCCTGCGCAGCCTCGACACGAACGCCGCCGACCAGGCGATCGTGCGCACCATCGCCGAGCTGGCGCGCACGCTCGGCCTGGCGATCGCCGCCGAAGGCGTCGAGAAGCCGGCGCAGCTCGAGCGTCTGCTCGCGCTCGGCTGCGAGGACTGGCAGGGGCATCTCTACAGCACGCCGCTCGACGCGGCGCAATTCGCCTCGCTGGTGCGCTCGGCCGCGCGCGCCGAAAAGCGCGCCTAGCGTTTTCCTCGGCGTCGTCCCCGCGAAAGCGGGGATCCCGTTTACAAAACGAGATAACTGCGTCCCCGCCTTCGCGGGGATGACGAAGTCGGCTTACGCGTCCAAGCGCCGTTCGGCGCGCACCGCTCGCAGCGCGGAGGTGGCGATCAAGCCCTCGGCTGCCGCGTGCGCCGCCGCATGCTCGCTGTCGGGCGCGAGCACCAGCTGGCAGCCGGTGCGCGCCACCTCGCCGATCAGACCGTCGATCGCCGCCAGCCGTGCCGGCGCGCGGTTGACTGAGCGGATGTAGATCGTGCGGATGCGTTGCGGGAAGCGGCGCACGATGTCGGCATAGACTTCCGGATCGTTCTCACCGCTGTCGCCGATCAGGATGAAAGGCAGGCGCGGGTACGCCTTCATGAGCGCGGCGATCGCAGTGCACTTGTGGTCGCGCGGCATGCGCAGTCCGAGGTTGCGCAGAAAGAGCGGCCCTTCCGGCAGGCCCTGCACCTCGAGGTACTCGGCGAGCGGCACGTAAAGATTCCAAGGGCTCTTCGAGACATAGAAGAAGGGGTTCACCCCCGCCTCGAGCGCGCGGTAGAACGCCGCCACGCCTGCGAAAGGCTTGCGCGTGCGCGCATTGGAAAGCGCGACGGTGAGCAGCATGCGCACCTTGCTCATGACGTGCGTCTGCACCACCGTGTCGTCGATGTCGCTCACCACGGCGAAGCGCGCGTGCTCGCTCGGCACGAGGACGCGTCCGAGCGCGCGCGTCCTCGCGTGGCCGGCGAGCTCGAGCTCGACCGTCTGCCAGCCGGCGGCAAGCGCCCGCGGCGCCGGCAGCTCCAGGCGGAAGTAGCCTTCGCGGTCGGCGCGCAGCTCGCGCACGACGCTGCGAAAGCGCGCACGCAGCCGCGCCCAGGGCACCTCGTCGGACTCTATCTGTTTCAGGAAGGCGATGAAGTTGCGCCAGCGCCGCTCGCCTTCGCGGGCCGGCCGCATCGGCTTGTCGCGCAGCACGCGCCCCGGCAGCACCAGCTTCTCGGCATTGCCGTAGCCCCGGTACGGCAGGATTATCGAATCGGGGTGTTTTGGTCCTGCACCATCAGCCATTCGCCGCCGCGCTTTTCGAACACCAGCGTGAGATAGCTTTCGCTCCGCTTGGCATCCTCGCGGTAGTCGAGATGCAGGACGGCAACGCCAAGGCCGCCGTTCTCGTAGATCTCCACCGGCTTTGCCGTCAGCGTCCAATTCCCCATCGCAAACCAGCCGCGATGCGCCTCGACGAACTCCGACTTGCTGCGCTTGAGTTTGCCGTCCGCCATGATGAGGATCAGCGGATCGGCGAGCGTCGCGGCGAGTGTCTCGAGATCGCGCTTCTCGATGGCGAGCAGGTGGCGCCCGAGCGTCTCGCGAAAGCTCATCGCAGCACCAGCGCCGCCAGCAGCCACGAGAAGATGCTGTAGAGGATCGCCGCGAGGATCGCTGCCCACAGTCCCGTCACCTGGAAGCCCGGCACGAGGTGCGCAATGGCGAGGAAGATGACGCCGTTAATGACCAGGATGAAGAGGCCGAGCGTCAGCACCGTGACTGGCAGCGTGAGCAGCACGAGGATCGGCCGCACTACCGCATTGGCGAGGCCGAGAAGCGCCGCCGCGAGCAGCGCCGTGCCGAAGCTCTGAATCTCCACCGACGTCATGAAATACGCGACGCCGAGTAGCGCAGCCGTGTGGATCAGCCAGACGACGATGAGCCGCAGCACGAGCGTGCCGAGGCAAGAGTTATTCCCGCCTCACTCCCACAGTCCGGCCGGCATCGGCAAGCCGGCGTAATCGGCGTCGCTAAGCGGCCCGTCGGGCGCGATGCCGAAGCGCTCGAGCACCGCCATGATCTGGCGCGCGTGCTGCGCCGAGTGCCAGGTGCAGCGCTCCATCACGTGGTGCAGCGGCTGCTCACCGTAGTAGGTCTGCAGCCGCGCCGCGGCCGCCTTGTTGCCATCGCGCCGCCACCAGCGCTCGAGCCGCGCGCTCACGCCTTTGCCGTAGTCGCGGATGTGCTCGACGCGCGTGACGTCAGCGGGCGGCGGCGCGTTGTACACGGAAGTCAGGTCCTGCACACCTTCTTCGACCGCCTGCACGAACGCATCGGGCACCTGGTAGATGTGATACGCGAGGTCGCGGATGCTGCGGTCGCGTCCCTCGGTGGCGCGCTCGGGCAATCGCTCGGGCGGAATCTGCATCACGTGCCGCTGCCCGGCGGCGAGCACCTTCTGCCACTTGTCGAAGAGCACGCGCGGCGGCAGGCGCTGGAAGTCGACCTTGCGGCCGATGAACGCCGAAACGTCGGCGAGCTCCTGCGCGAAGACGTAGTCCTTGCCGCGCGCCACCACCGGCACGGTGCGCACGCCGAGCGTCCTCAGCTCCTCCATTGCCTCCGGGCGCGCCGAGACGTTCACCGACTCGAACTCGACGCCGAGATGGGTCAGGAACTCCTTCACCTTCACGCAGCTCGAGCAGCCGGGCCGCCAGTAGACGCGCAGATCGCTCATAAAGGCCTCTTCATTTCGCTACGGTAACACCGCGCACGCCGTGCTTTTCGATCAGCCGGGCGACGATGCCGTTTCGCTTCACATCCTCGGCGAACTCGCGCAGCAGCTGCGCCGCCGCCGGCCGGCCCTTGGGCGCGCCGATCGCCTGCTGCACGCCGGTCACCTGGCCTTCGAGGACGCGCGAGCCGGGCGTGCGCTCGGCCTCCTCCACCAGCTTCGGCTTCAGGCCGCCGAGCGCTTCCAGCTTCTCGGCCATGAAGAGGTCGTAGGAGGCCGGAATTCCCTGGGCGCGTATCAGCTTCGCCTTCTTGAGCGTGCGCGTCAGGAAGAGGTCGTAGGCGCTGCGCTCGGACACGGCGACGCGCACCCCTTCGCGATCGACATCGGCGAGCGTGCGAATCGGCGAGCCCGCCGGCACGAGAAAGGTCACCGGGATTTCCAGATACGCGGGCGAGAATTCCACCTCGTTCGCCCGCTGCGGCTCGGCGCCCAGAAAGCCGACGTCGCAAGCCGCGCTCTTCACCGCGTCGAAGAGCTTGCCCGCGCCGTCGAACTTGACGAACTCGAGCGGCAGTGCCGTGCGCCGCGCGAGCTCGCGCCCCAGGTCGGCGGCAATGCCGCGCGGCTCGCCTTGGGCGTCGTCGCCCAGCACCAGCAGAAAATTCGAGTAGTTGAGCCCGACGCGCAGCCTGCCGTTCGGTGCCAGATCCTTTGCAATGGTCATGTCTTTTTCGCCGCGTAGAAAAGATTGGTCATGCTCTTGATTTCGAGCGGGCGCAAATCGCCGAAGCCCGCTTCGCGCACCAGCTGCCCGGTTTTCGCAGGGCCCATGCAGGTGCCGAGGCCCGGCCCGCCGCGCGCGAGCGACTGCGTCATGCAGTGAAACAGGCTGAAGCCATAGAACATCGCCGCCACCGGGTTGCGATTGTCCTCCAGCCGGTCGGCCGCCTTCGGCTCGACGATGAAGAGCGTGCCGCCAGGCTTCAGCAGCGCATGAACTTCGCGCAGCGTCTGCAGCGGCGCCGCGAGATCGTGGATGCAGTCGCACATCGTCACCAGGTCGAATTCGCCGCGCGGCTTTTCGCTCGCGAAGGCGACCCGGACCGCCGCGGCCTTCGCCGCCTCGCGTGCCCGCGCCATCGACTGCGCGTCCACGTCGTATCCGTGCACCTCGGCACTGGGGAAAGCTTTCTTGATGGCGATGGCGACGCGCCCCGAGCCGCACCCGTAGTCGAGTACGCGGCCGCCGGCGAGCAGGCGCTCGACGACTTCAGGCAGCGCCTTCAGCCAGTAGTCGGTGAAGCGCTGCTCGTACTGGCCGCGGTTGATCAGGTCGAGCGCGTTGACGCAATCCGGTCCGAAGTCCTGGAACGGTACGCCGCCGCCGTCGGCGAACGCCTCGGCTACGCGCGGCGCGACGCGAAGCAGCGGCGGCACCATCTCCCACATGCCGCCGACGAAATGGTCCGAGCCGTCCGAGGCTACGAAATAGGCCATCTCCTCGGCCAGCTGGTAGGTTTGCCGGGCAGGCGAATATTCGAGATAGCCCGCGGCCGCCATGCCCTTCAGCCATTCCTCGACATAGCGATGCTGGAGCCGCGTCGCCCCGACCACCTGGTCCACGCTCAACGGGCCTTTGCCGGCCATGGCCCGAAACAGACCCGTGCGCGTGCCGACCAGCGCCATGCCGGCGGCCATCGCGCCCGCCATGTCGGCGAACACCTTGTCGATCGCCTGTCGGGTCTTTTCCTTGTCCATGGGCGCGAAGCGATCGATATTATTCGATATGAGAGCGCCGAAGCCCGTAACACTCGAAGGCCATGGCGTGCGCCTGGAGCCGCTCGGGCGCGAGCATCGCGACGCGCTCGCGGCGGCCGCGGCCGACGGCGAGCTTTGGCAGCTCTGGTTTACCTCGGTGCCGCGGCCGGAGGAGACCGAGCGCTACATCGACCAGGCGCTCGCCGGCGCGCAGGCGGGGCACATGTTGCCGTTCGTGGTGCGCGAGGTTGAAAGCGGCGCGATCGCCGGCTCGACGCGCTACCACGACATCATCAGCGAAGCCGACCGCGTTGAGATCGGCTACACCTGGTACGCGAGGCGCTGGCAGAAGAGCCATGTCAACACTGCCTGCAAG
>JAEKLK010000325.1 GCA_019509895.1 Betaproteobacteria bacterium
CGAGCACGTCGAAACCGTCCGCACGCGCGGCCTCGAGCTCGACGGCGTGACGCCGGCCGAGCGCTTCACGGTAAAGAACGCGAAGACCCTGCACCTCACCGAGGTGCAATCGCTCGTGAGGACGCCGGTCGACATTGCCTTCGTCTCGGTGAAGTCCTACGACACCGCCTGGGCGACCGCGCTGATCGCACATTACCTCTCGCCGAACGGCTTCATCGTCTCGCTGCAGAACTGCCTGAACGAGGAGACCATCGCCGGCATCGTCGGCTGGGGACGCGTGGTCGGCGTGATCGCCTCGCTCATCTCCGTCGACATGTACGAAGCGGGTCGAATCCGCCGCACCGTCGCCAAGGGTGGCGACAAGCACACCGTGTTCCGCGTCGGCGAACCGCACGGGCGCATCACCGCGCGCGTCGAGGAGCTGGTCGAATGGTTCCGCGGCATCGACAGCGCCAAGGCCACCCCCAATCTGTGGGGCGAGCGCTGGTCGAAGCTGGTGCAGAACGGCATGGGCAACGGCGTCACGGCCGCGACCGGGCTCACCTCGCCCGCGTGCCTCGGCAACGAGCGCATCCGGCGCTTCCAGATCGCGCTCGCCGGCGAAGGCGTGCGCGTCGGCCAGGCGCTCGGCTACCAGCTCGAGAAGATTCGCGGCCTGGAGCCCGAGAAGCTGGCGCGCGCCGCCGAAGGCGATCGCGAGGCGCTCAACGCCGTAGAGAGCGCGCTGATCCCGAAGGCGGGCGAAAACCCGCGCGCCGATATCCAGCGCCCGTCCATGGCGCAGGACATCCTCAAGGGACGGCGCACCGAGATCGAGCAGATGAACGGCTTCATCGCGCGCAAAGGCGCCGAGACCGGCGTGCCGGCACCGAGCCACGCCAAGCTCACCGAGCTGGTAACGAAGATCGAGCGCGGCGAGCTCAAACCGTCG
Organism: Betaproteobacteria bacterium; assembly: GCA_019509895.1. Lineage (GTDB taxonomy): Bacteria > Pseudomonadota > Gammaproteobacteria > Burkholderiales > SG8-39 > SCGC-AG-212-J23. The sequence continues at coordinate 932 of JAEKLK010000325.1, forward strand.
CCATCGCATCTCGGCGGTAATGCGTGACAGTCACCATTTCTTGAGGAGGACCCAATGAAGCTTGTCGCGGCCGCAGCGCTCCTTGGCCTCGCGTTCGGCGCCCAGGCGCAGGACGCGAAGATCGCGATGGAAGAGTTCATGATCCCGAGCGGCGACGCGGGCATCAGCCTGTACGTGCGCAACAAGCATCCGGAAGGCATGAGCCGCGTGCGCAGCGACCGGATCGTGCTCTATGTGCACGGCGCCACGTACCCGGCCGAGACCGCGTTCGACCTGCAGCTCGGCGGTTTCTCGTGGATGGACTACATCGCCATGCGCGGCTACGACGTCTATCTGGTCGACATCCGTGGCTATGGCAAGTCGACGCGCCCGCCGGAGATGGACAAGCCCGCGGCCGAGCACGAGCCGATCGTGCGCACGCAGACTGCGGTGAAGGATGTCGGCACGGCGGTCGAGTTCATCCGCCAGCGCCGCGGCGTCGACAAGGTGGTGCTGCTCGGCTGGTCGTGGGGCACGACCATCATGGGCATGTACACCTCGCAGAACAACGACAAGGTGCAAAAGCTCGTCCTCTATGCGCCCGGCTGGCTGCGGCAGAGCACGTCGCTCACCGATGCCGGCGGCAAGCTGCCCGCCTATCGCACCGTCACGCGCGAAGCGGCCAGGGCGCGCTGGCTCACCGGCGTGCCCGAGGACAAGAAGGCGACGCTGATTCCCGCCGGCTGGTTCGAGGCCTGGGCCGATGCGACCTTCGCCACCGATCCCGTCGGCGCGAAGCAAAGCCCGCCAGTCCTGCGCGCGCCAAACGGCGTCGTTGCCGACGGTCGCGAATACTGGTCAGCCGGCAAGCCGCTCTACGATCCCGGCCACATCCGCGTGCCGACCTTCCTCGCGCACGCCGAGTGGGACCAGGACACGCCGAACTACATGCTCTACGCTTACTTCGAGAAGCTCACCGGCACGCCGTACAAGCGCTACGTGCAGATCGGCGAAGGCACGCACACGGTGATCATGGAAAGGAACCGCATCCAGCTTTTCCAGGCGGTGCAGCAGTTTCTCGACGAGGACCTGACCGCCAAATAGGGACGGTGCCTATTTCTGCCGCGGCGGCCAGTCGCTGACGAAGCCGTCGCGGTTGGGCATCCTGACCTGGGGGAGGCTCTGCGCGTCCATGGCGAGGTCCTCGCCGATGATGCCATTCAGGTAGAGCACGTACGCGGTCACCGCATAGGTCTCTTCGTCGCTGAGCGAGAGCGGATTGGTGATCGGCATGGCCCGGCGCACGTAGTCGAAAAGCGTCGTCGCATACGGCCAGTAGCTGCCGACGGTGCGCACCGGCGTCTTCGTGGCGAGGCTGCCGATGCCGCCCGCGAGCGCATCGGCCGGCTTGCCGGCGCCTTTGGCGCCGTGGCACGCCTGGCACTTCTGCTCGTATACCGCCGCGCCCGTGCGCGCGGTGCCGCTGCCTTTGGGCAAGCCGGCGCCGCTCGGCGGAATGCTGATGTCCCAGCGGGCGATTTCTGCCTGTGCAACCGGTTCGCCGAGCGCCGGCCCCTTTGGCTGGGTGGCACGCTCGCTGGCGCAGCTCGTGAGCAGCAGGACGGCCGCGACCGCGGCAATGTGCTCACGCGTAGACATGGTGCACGCTCCCGTCGGCATCGACCGACCAGGTAACGATCGAGTTATTGTGGAAGCCGTTCGCCGGCGAATAACGCGCCAGCCATTCGTTGCGCGGCGGCTGCACGCGTCCCTTCTCGTCCGTCGCCCGGCTTTGCAGCATCGCCGGCGCGCCCTTCCATTCCCACGGCAGGCGAAAGCGCACCAGCGCCTTCGGCCGCTCCTCGCCGTAGAGCGCCGCCTCGCGCCACGTCGCGCCGCCGTCGGTCGTCACTTCGACGCCGCGGATGCGGCCGGCGCCGCTCCAGGCGATGCCGGAGATTTCATACAAGCCCGGCCGCGGCAGCTTCATCGTCGACGAGGGCTTGGTGATCACGGATTTGACGCCCATCTCGTAGGTGAACTGCAGTGCCTTTCCATCCGGCAGCAGATCGGTGTACTTCGACGTCTCGTCCTTCGTGTGGGTCGGACCGTCGGTGGCTTTTATTCGCCGCAGCCACTTGACGCTCATGTTTCCTTCCCAGCCGGGCAGCAGGAGCCGCACCGGATAGCCCTGCTCGGGCCGCAGCCGCTCGCCGTTCTGGTACAGCGCGATCAGCGCGTCGTCGAGCGCCTTCTCGATCGGAATGCTGCGGCTCATGTGCGCAGAATCCGCGCCCTCGGCGAGCAGCCACTTGGCCTGCGGCTGGAGTCCTGCCTCCTCGAGCAGCATCGCGAGCGGCACGCCGGTCCATTCGCTGCACGCGATGTTGCCGTGCATGGCGCCGGCCGGCACCTGCATGGGCTTGGGCGTCAGCGCACGGTTGCTGTTCCCCGAGCACTCGATGAAATGAATGCGCGAGGTCATGGGATAACTGAGCAGCGCGTCCACCGTGAAAGTCAAAGGCCGTGCCACCAGGCCGTGCAACAGCAGGCGATGCGCGCTGGGATCGATGTCGGGCACGCCGCTGTGGCTGCGCTCGTTGTGGAGCGAGCTCGGCGTGATGATGCCCTCGAAGCGCTCGATCGGCGCCAGCGCTGCTCCTGATCCCGGCGCGAGGTCGCCGTACGGTCGGAAGACGTAACGCTGCACCGGTTGCTCGAAACGCGACGGCTGCCCATAACCGCGAAAGCCGGCACCATAGACACGCTCCCACGGCTCTCCCGCCCGCTCTTGGGACTCCGCGCCTTGCGCCATGCCGGCGCCCGACAGCAGCACGGCGCCCTGCTTGAGAAACCGCCGCCGCGACCGTTTCTTTTCCATGGCCACCTCCCCTTGTCTGCGCCCGCCCATCCTAAGGCAGAATGCCGGCCGAGGAGGCCCCACCCATGAGTACACGCCGCACGTTTCTGAAGGAGATGAGCGCCATGACCGCGATCGGCATGACCGGCATCGCCGCCGCGAAAAACAAGACGGGTTACGACCCGAAGGCGCGCTTCGAGCTGAAAGTTAGCGAGGTGCCGTTCCGCAAGAACGCACAGGTCCGCCAGCTCATGGCGCGCATCTACCAGCCCGTATCTTCCAATACGGGCGCCGGACCGTTCCCCGTGGTGCTCGATCTGCATGGCGGCGCCTGGCAGCGCAATGACCGCCTGGCCGAAGAGCCGATGGACCGCGCCATCGCGGCGAGCGGCGTGCTAGTCGTGGCGATCGACATGACGATTTCCGGCGAGGCGCCCTACCCGGCGTGCGTCCAGGACGCGAGCTACGGTATTCGCTGGCTGAAGACGCGCGCGCGCGAATGGAAGGGCGATCCTTCCACGCTGGGGCTCTACGGCAGCTCGAGCGGCGGACACGTCGCTGAGCTCCTCGCCATGCGGCCGAACGATCCGCGCTACAACGCCATCCCGCTCGAGGGCGCGGCGAAGGTCGATACCAGCATCGCCTACGTCGCGACGCGCTCGCCGATCAGCGACCCGTTCGCTCGCTGGGAGCAGGCCGTGCGCAAGCCGAACGAGAATCTGCAGAAGGCGAGCAAGGCGTTCTTCCAGCCCTGGGAGTCCATCAACGAGGGCAACCCGCAGAAGATCCTCGAGCGCAAGGAAAAGGTCGTGCTACGTCCGCTCCTCATCATGCAGGGCGAGCTCGACGACAACGTGCTGCCGTCGGTGCAGGAGAAATTCGCCCAGACCTACCGCGCCGCCGGCGGCGACGTGCAGTACGAGCTCTTCAAGGACAGCGTGCACGAGTGGGTCGCCGAGCCCGGCCCGCAGACCACGCGCGCGCACGAGATGGCCAAGGCCTTCATCGCCCGCCAGCTCGCCGCCTAGAAGTATATTTAATCCAGCCGCACGCCGGCCGCGCGAATCGCGTGGGCCCAGCGCTCGGTGTCCGCGCGAATGAACGCCGCGAATTCCTGAGGCCCCAGCGGCGTCGCCTTCGAGCCGCCGGCGGCGAGCTTCTCCTGCATCTCGGTCGTCGCGAGCGCGCGGTGAATCGCTGACGCCAGCCGGTCGATGATCGGCTGCGGCGTGCGCGCAGGGAACGCGACGCCATGCCATGAGATGGCGAGAAAGCCGGGCACTGTCTCGGCGATCGCCGGGATATCGCGCACCTTGCCGCCGCGTGCTTGCGGCAACACGGTCGGCATGTTGCCGAAGGTCATGTGCACCTGGCCGCCGATCACGTCCATCACCGCCTGCGCGCCGCCCTTGTAGGGCACGTGCACCATGTCGGTCCCGGTCATCACCTTGAACATCTCGCCGGAGAGATGCAGCGAGGTGCCGACGCCCGAGGACGCGAAAGCGTATTTGCCCGGCTCGCGCTTCAGCAGCGCGATGAGCTCCGGCACCGTGGTGACCGGCAGCGCGTTGTTCACGACGAGCAGGTTGGGAAACTGGCCGATCATCGACACCGGCGCGAAGTCGCGCAGGTGATCGAACGGCAGCTTGGCATAGAGCGTGGGATTGATCGCGTGCGACGCCACCGTGATCCAGCCGAGCGTGTAGCCGTCCGGCGCCGCGCGCGCCACTTCGGCAACGCCGATGTTGCTGCCCGCACCCGGCTTGTAGTCGAGATAGAACGACTGGCCGAAGTTGCGCGTCAGCATGTCGCAGAGGATGCGGCCCTGGAAGTCGGTCGAGCCGCCGGGCGTGAACGGCAGGATGAGCCGCACCGGCCGCGCGGGCCACAATGCATCGTCCGCCCGCGCGCGCCACGCGACCGCCAGCGCGGCGCTCGCGGCGAGCAGCCGCCGACGGCTGAAATGGGTGACTGTCACGAATTTAAATTGGTGACAGTCACCAATTACTGGATGCGCGCCCCGGAGGCCCGCACGACCTCGCCGAGGCGCTTGATCTCCGCGCGGACGAAGGCGCCGAACTCCGCCGGAGTGCTGCCGAGCGGCTCCATGCCGAGCGAAGCGAATCTCTCGCGCAGCTCGGGCATGGCGAGCACGGCCAGCGTTTCCTTGTTGAGCCGCTGGATCACCGGCTCCGGCGTGCCGGCGGGCGCCGCTAGGCCGAACCAGGCGGAGACGTCGAAGCCGCTTAGGCCCTGGGCCGCGAGCGGCGTCACCTCCGGCAGCGATGACAGCGGTTTCTCGGAGGTGAGGCCGAGCGCTTTCAGCTTGCCGGCCTTGACCTGGCTCATCACGGTGGGCGCGCTGGCGAAGGTCATCGCGACGTCGCCCGCGAGCGCCGCGTTGATCGCCTCCGGCGTCGACTTGAACGGGATGTGCTGCAGCTTCACATGGCCGAGCATCGCCAGCACTTCGCCGGAGAGGTGCATCGACGTGCCGGTGCCGCCCGAGGCGTAGGTAAGCTCGCCCGGCTTCTGCCGCGCGAGCGCAAGCAGCTCGCCGAGCGTGCTCACTCCGAGCGCCGGCGGCACGACCAGCACGTTCGGGTTGCTCGCGACGAGCACGATCGGCGCGAAGTCCTTCACCGGGTCGAACGGCAGGCTGGGATAGATCGATGCATTGGCGCCATGCGTGCTGGAGGACGCCATGAGCAGCGTGTGCCCGTCGGCTGCGCTCTTCGCCACCGCATCGGCGGCAATGTTGCCGCCGGCGCCGGCGCGGTTTTCGATCACCACCGGCTGTCCCAGGCGCGGCGAGAGCTTCTCGCCCACCAGCCGCGTCAGCACGTCGGCCGCCGCGCCCGGACCGATGGTGACGAAGATGCGCACCGGCTTGGATGGATACGATTGCGCCGCTGCCGCCACTGAAACGGCGAGCGCCGCCACGCACGCGAGCGAACGTAACATCGGCACCTCCTCTGCGGCAATAATCCGCCAGCGACCATGAGAAAGCAACGCGCCGTAATAATCGGCGGCTCGATCGGCGGGCTGTTTGCCGCCAATCTGCTGCAGAGTCGCGGCTGGCAGGTCCAGGTTTACGAGCGCGTCGGGGATGATCTCGCTGGCCGCGGCGCGGGCATCGGCACGCACGACGAGCTCTTCGCCGTGATGCGCGGCCTCGGCATCGCCATCGATGACTCGATCGGCGTGCGCGTGCCGGACCGCGTGTGCCTTGCGCCCGATGGCGCACTGCTGCACCGGCTCGAGTGGCGCCACGTCATGACGCATTGGCTGCGGATCTACCAGCCGCTACGCGAGCGGCTCGCGCCGGCGAGATATCACTCCGGCCGCGCCTTCGCCGATTTCACGGACGCCGACGACGAGGTAGTGGCGCATTTCGACGACGGCTCCTCCGTGCGGGCGGATTTGCTGATCGGCGCCGACGGCCTGCGCTCGACGCTGCGCGGCCGTCTCTTTCCGGGTGTGGAGCCGTGCTACGCCGGCTACGTCGGCTGGCGCGGCATCGTCGCCGAGAGCGAGCTGCCCGGGCCACTGCGCGCGGAGCTCGGCAACTCCTACTACTTCGCGCTGCCGCCCGGCGAGATGCTGGTGTGCTATCCGGTGCCCGGACGCTCGTGGAATTACGTCTGGTATCGCCCGGTTCTGAGCGAGGCGGAGCTGCGCGATCTCTGCACCGACGCAACCGGCCGGCATCACGGCCCGGCGATCCCGCCGCCGCTGGTGCGCGCCGACGTTGCCGCTACGCTGAAGAAAG
>JAEKLK010000326.1 GCA_019509895.1 Betaproteobacteria bacterium
GAGAGGAGGACGAGCGCCGGCGTCTGCGCATGGTCGGCCACGTGCCGCACGGCGAGCATGCCGCCGTTGCTGTGCCCGATGACGATCGGCTCCGGATGGCCGCGCGCGGCCAGCCACTGCGCGGCGTAGCGGTTGTCGGCGATCGCCTCGGCGATGCTCTGGAACGCCGCGCCTTCCGCCGCCCGGCTGTCGCGCACTGCGAGGATGTCGTGCCCGCGCCGGTTGAAGGCGAGCGAAGCAAGCCCGAGCTCGGCGAGACGCGGCGGCAGGAAGCGCGGCGCGCCGCTGTAGAAGTTCATGGTGTTGCCGTGAAACAGCAGTGCCGCGCCGCGCGCGCCGCTGTTCCCGCCGCGGCCCGCGGGCTCGTACCATGCGCCCTCGAGCGACAGCGTATCCGTCGGAATTGAAACGAGAGAGGTGTTCAGCACATGAAGATCGGCATCGCAGGCACGGGAAAAATGGGCGCGGCCATCGCCGCGCATCTCAAGGACGTCGGGCACGAGATGATGGTCTGGAACCGCACGCCCGACAAGGCTCGCGCCACCGGCTTACCGACAGCCGCGACGCCGGCCGAGCTCGCCGCGGCGAACGAGGCGGTGATCAGCATCCTCACGGATGGCAAGGCCGTCGCCGCCGTCTACGGCGCGATGCTCGCGGGCGACGTGAAGGGAAAGCTCTTCATCGAAATGAGCACCGTGCGGCCTTCGGTGCCGCAGGAGATGAGCGTCAAGGTAAAACCGAAAGGCGCGTCATTCGTCGAGTGCCCAGTGGGCGGCACCACCGGGCCGGCGCGCGATGGCAAGCTCTTCGGCTTCGCCGGCGGCGAGGCGGCCGACGTAGAGCGCGCCATGCCGATCCTCAAGCAGATGTGCCGCCGCGTCGAGCACGTCGGCCCGGCGGGCGCGGGCGCGCGCATGAAGCTCGCGATCAACCTGCCGCTCCTCGTCTACTGGCAATCGCTCGGCGAGGCGCTATCGCTGGTGCGCGACCTGAAGATCGAGCCGGCGCGCCTCATGGACATCCTCGCCGACACCTCCGGCGCCGCGAGCATGATGAAGAACCGCGCGCCGGTGCTGGCCGCCGCGCTCGGCGGTAAGGAGCCGAACGTCACCTCGAATATCGACACCATGCGCAAGGACCTCTCGGAGATGCTCGCCGAGGTGCGCTCGCTCGGCTGGCAGGCGCCGATCACCGAGCGCGCGCTCGAATGCTTCGACCACGCCTCGAAACAGGGCCTCGGTGCGAAGGACTGCGCGATGCTGCCGGTCAACTGGAGCGCGAAGCCGCAGCGACTTTGACTTCGCACGGGGCAGCGAACCGCCGGGCGCGAAAATATTTCGCAAATATTTCGTACTTCGTACGAAATTCAGAGCCGTAGCAGCTTGAGCGCATTGCCGCCGCAGATGCGCTCCTTGTCTTCCGGCGAAAGCCCGGCGATGCGGTTCACGGTCGCGAGCGGATCGTCGAGCCCCATGTCGAAGCAGTAATCGCTGCCGAGCGTCACGCGGTCGGCGCCGACCAGGCGCACGAGTGCCGCGTTGATGCGGTCGTCGTGGCCGATGGTGTCGTAGGTGAAGCGCCGCAGATAGGCGCTCGGCGGCTGCTTCAGGTGCTTCAGCTCCGGACGCACCTTGGTGCCGTGGTCCCAGCGGCCGATCAGCCAGGGGAACGTGCCGCCGGCGTGCGGCAGGTTCACTTCCAGCTTCGGAAAGCGGTCCATCACGCCGCCGAAGATGAGATGCGCCACGGCGATGCCGGTGTCGTACGGATTGCCGCAGAGGTTCTTCAGGTAGAACTTCTTCGTCCGGTCCTGGCCGATGGTATCGACCGGATGCAGGAAGATCGCCCAGCCAAGCTCCTCGCACTTGGCGTAGACATCCCAGAATTTGCGCTCGTCGAGCTCCTCCCCGTTGACGTTCGTCGCGAGGTACATGCCTTTGATGCCGGGCAGCTTGGTGGCGCGCTCGAGCTCGCGCACCGCTAGATCCGGCGCCTGCATCGGCACCATGGCGAGGCCGACGAACCGCTTCGGATGCTTGCGATGGGCGGCCGACGCGGCATCGTTGAACGCCTGGCTGAGCGCGAGGCCGAGCGCAGAGGAGGCCCAGTACACCATCGGCGTGGTGAGCGACAGCGCGTGCACGTCGATCCGGCGCTGGTCCATCGCCTTCACGCGCTCGTCGACGACCACGAAGCGCTCGTCGAAGGCGTTGGTGATGTTCTTCGCGCGCAGCATGAAGCCGCCGCCTTCCTTGCGCTCGAGCGAAGCGCCCTCCTGCGCGCCGTCCTTCGAGAAGAGCGCGAGCCACTCCTCGGGGTACCAGTGCGCGTGAATGTCTACAGTGGTCATCGGCTATGATGGCACGCGAGGAGGATAACGATGCGCTTCATCGCCGCGCTGTTTTGCATTGGCCTCGCCGCTGCCGCCGCCGCGCAGGACAACTACCCATCGAAGCCGGTGCGCATCCTGGTGCCCTACGGGCCGGGCGGCGCGACAGATATCATCGCGCGCATCGTCGCGCAGCGGCTCACCGAGTCGCTCGGCCAGACGTTCCTGGTGGAGAACCGGCCCGGCGCGAACGGCAACATCGCGCTCGAGGCGACGGCAAAGGCGCCGGCCGACGGCTACACGCTGCTCGTCGGGAACGTCTCCACCAACGCCATCAACGAGAACATCTATGCCGATCAGCTGAACATTCGCCCATCGCGCGATCTCGCCGGCGTGACCAAGCTGGTCGAGATTCCGCATGTGCTGGTGGTGAACGCAAGCTTTCCCGCGAACAACGTCGCCGAGTTCATCGCCGAGGCGAAGAAAGCGCCGGGAAAGATCAACTATGCGTCGGTCGGCATGGGCAGCTACCCGCATCTGGACATGGAGCGACTGATGCGTGCAGCCGGCATCCAGCTTACGCACGTGCCGTACAAGGGCGGCGCCGGACAGGCGATCCCTGCGATGATCGGCGGGGAAGTGCAGGTGGCGTTCTTCAACATGGCCTCCCTCCTGCCGCATATAAGGAGCGGACGGCTGAAAGCCCTCGCCGCGGTGCCGAAGGAGCGGCTTGCCGAGCTGCCCAATGTGCCGACACTCTCGGAGCAGGGCTATCCCGGCATCGGCACCAACGCCTGGCAAGGCATGTTCGCGCCCGCAGCGACGCCCAAGCCCGTCGTGGAAAAGCTCTACAGCGCGGTCGCTTCGGTCCTGACGCGCGCCGAGCAGAAGGAAGGATTGTCGAAGCAGATGATGAGCGTCGCCGTTTCCAAGTCGCCGGAGGAATTCACCGATCTCGTGCGCAAGGAAACGCAGGCCTGGGGCGACTTCGTGCGTGAGGCGAAGATCAAAATCGACTAAGTCCCGGTCGCGCGTAATTTCGGAATTCGGGGTCAGGCACCGAATTCGAATGACCCCGCTGCACGAAGGAGTTTGGGAATTCGGTGCCTGACCCCGAATTCATTCTCCGATCAGATGCGGTGGCCGATGCCGGCGACGATGCCCTTGGCGGAAAGCACTTCGGTATCTTCGAGTGCCTGCAAACTATGCGGCACGTTGGGCGGCATGTGCGCCACTTCCCGCGGCCCGAGCTCGTAGCTTTCGCCGCCGATCCTCATGCGCACCCGCCCGGACAGGACGACGAGCACCTGCTCGTGCGGATGCGCGTGCTCCTTCGCGCCCTCGCTCGCCTTGAAGCGGAGCATGCCGACCTCGATCTGCTCGCCGGTGACGAGGCTGCCGAACGCGGTCGAGTGCTTCGGCGTGACGTACTCTTTTTGCAGCGCGTCGAACTTGTAGACCGGCATCACGCTGCCTTGCTGCCGTGCAGCCCGTGCGAGGCGTCCTTGCAGGTGAAGAAGACGCAGTCGGCCGCGCCTTCGTTGCGCGCGCAATGCACCTTGTTCGCCGGCACGTAGAAGACGTGTCCCGCGGTGCCGCGGTACCAGCGGCCGTCGAACTGCATCTCGAGCTCGCCTTCGAGGATGAAGATCCATTGCTCGTTCGGATGCGAGTGGGCATCGGACGGTTTGCCCGCGGGGTAGCGCATCAGCGCGACGATCATGCGCTCGCCCTCGACGCAGCCGCCGAAGACCGGCGAATACGCCGGGCCGCCCATGATCTGGTTCACCTTATGCATATCGAACAGGTACTCGCCAGGGCCGGCGCGCTTGGCGCCGGGTGTGCGAGCCTGCGGAGTCGCGGTGCTGGTGGGATTTGCACTCATGGGCTGTTCCTTTTACCAGAGCGTGCCGAAATGACCGTTCGCCGCGTAGCCTACAGCGCCTATCGTCGCAACATCCGCTTCTGGCGCCGCCGCCAGCGCCTCGGCGACGAGATCCGGGTGATGCGCTTCGGCCAGGTGATGACCATTCTCTGCGGAACGCGCCGCCGGCTCAATCCTTCGTAGACGCTACTCGCCGTCCCAGTAGCCGACCTGCTGATCGCCGCGCAGGACGAAGCGCATCGAGTCCCCGAAGCCGGCGATCTTGCCGCTGTCCGGGTATTCGCAGATCTCCGTCGGCGATTTGCTGCTGACCGCCAGGTACTTGAGCTCGCTCCGCCCGGTGTTGATGATCTGGTGCGCGCTCTCCGGGCCGCCCGTCGGGCAGGCGATGATGTCGCCGGCGCGGATCGGAAAGCGCTCGGCGCCAATGCGCACCTCGCCGGTGCCCTCGATGACATAGAACATTTCCTCCTGCGCGCGATGGCTGTGAAAGGGGAACGCGCGCTTGCCGTGCGGCACGGCGGTAATGGTATAGCCGAGCTTCTGCGCGCCGAGCCTGGTGCCGACCATGCCCATGCGTGCCTCGTAGCGCTCGGCCGCCGGGCCGGTCGGAGCAAATTGCGGCGGCCGCGGCTGCAGCTCGATCTCCGCGATGTTGATGATGTTCAGGCGCATGGCCTACTCCTTCAGCGCGCTGTTTACCTTCGGCATCACCTGCTCGGCCATCAGCTCCATCGAGCGCCGGGCGAGCTTCGGATCGACCCAGTCGTGGCACGGGTAGTAGAGCGTGCCGAACGGCCCCACCTTCTCGCGGAACGCGAGGATCTGCTCGACCACGC
>JAEKLK010000327.1 GCA_019509895.1 Betaproteobacteria bacterium
GCTTTCCGACGCCGACGCGCTGCTGCTCGCCGAGGTGTATGCCGCCGGCGAGGCGGCGATCGTCGCCGCCGACGGCCGCGCGCTCGCGCGCGCGCTGCGAGTGGCGGGCAAGGTAGAGCCGGTGTTCGTCGAGGACATCGCCGAGATGCCGGCAGCCATCCGGCGGGCCGCGCGCGACGGCGACGTCGTGCTCACGATGGGCGCCGGCTCCATCGGCAACGTCGCCGCGCAGCTCGCATGAACATGGTCGAGACGCTGCATATGCAGGGGCTGCGAGGGGAACTCAGACGCGACGAGCCCATGGCACGCCATGTCAGCTGGCGCAGCGGCGGCAGGGCCGATCGCTGCTACGTTCCGGCGGACCTCGACGACCTCGGAGACTTCCTGCGCCAGCTGCCGCGCGAGGAGCCGCTGCTCTTCGTCGGCCTCGGCTCCAATCTCCTGGTGCGCGATGGCGGTTTTCGCGGCACCGTGGTGCTGACGCACTCGGCGAAGCTGCGGCCGCGCATCGACAGCGGCCTGATCTACGCCGAAGCCGGCGTCGCCAGCCCGAAGGTCGCGCGCTTCGCCGCGCGCCATAACCTGGAGGGCGCCGAGTTCCTGGCCGGCGTGCCCGGCACCTTGGGCGGCGCGCTCGCCATGAATGCCGGTTGCTACGGCGGCGAGACATGGGACATCGTCGAACGCGCAGTGACCGTCGACCGCTCCGGCCGGCTGGTGCTGCGGGAAAAGGACGAGTTCGACATCGCCTATCGCCACTGCGCGCCGAAGGACGGGCGCGAGGAATGGTTTGCCGCCGCATGGTTCCGCCTGCCCTCGGGCGACGGCGAGACCTCGCGCGGCGTGATCAAGGAGCTGCTCGGCCGGCGGATCGCCACTCAGCCGCTGTCGCTTCCCAACGCCGGCAGCGTGTTCCGCAACCCGCCCAAGGACCACGCCGCGCGCCTGATCGAGGCGTGCGGCATGAAGGGCTTCAGCCGTGGCGCGGCGCGCGTCTCGGAGAAGCACGCCAACTTCATCGTCAATCCCGGCGGCGCAGCGAGCGCCGCCGACATCGAGTGGCTGATCCAGCACCTGCAACGCATGGTCTACCAGATGCAGGGCGTGGTGCTGCAGACCGAGGTGCGCATCGTCGGGGAGCCCGCATGAATTTGGGCAAAGTTGCCGTCCTCCTGGGCGGGCGTTCCGCGGAGCGCGAGGTGTCGCTGAAGAGCGGCGGCATGGTGCTGAAGGCACTGCGCTCGCGCGGGGTCGACGCGCATCCGTTCGATCCGAAGGAGCGCGGCCTGGACGAGCTCGCCCGGGAGAAATTCAATCGCGCTTTCATCGCGCTTCACGGCCGCTTCGGCGAGGACGGCACGATGCAGGCGATCCTCGAGTGGCTCGGCATCGCGTACACCGGAAGCGGCGTGCTCGCTTCCGCACTCGCCATGGACAAGCTGCGCACCAAGCGCATCTGGACCGCCGAGGGACTGCCGACGGCGCCGCATGTGGTTCTGGACAAAAAAACCTCCCTCCTGGCTGTGGCCAAGAAGCTCGGCCTGCCGCTCTTCGTCAAGCCGGCGAACGAAGGCTCATCGGTCGGCATGACCAAGGTAAAGCGAGCGGGCGAGCTCGAGGAGGCATTCGCGCTGGCGGTCAATTACGACCCGGTAGTGCTCGCCGAGAAGTTCATCGACGGCCCGGAGCTCACGGTCGCGATCGTCGGCCAGGAGGCTCTGCCAATCATCCGCATCGAGACGCCGCGCGAGTTCTACGACTACGAGGCGAAGTACCTCGCCAGCGACACGCGCTACCTGGTCCCTTGTGGTCTGTCAAAAACAAAGGAAGAACAGCTTCAGGCCCTGTCGCTGAAAGCGTTCCAGGCGCTCGGCTGCCGGGGCTGGGGTCGCGTCGACCTGATGCTCGACCGCCGCGGCAAGCCCTACCTGCTCGAGATCAACACCTCGCCGGGGATGACCGACCACTCCCTCGTGCCGATCGCGGCGCGCGCCGTCGGGCTCTCGTACGAGGACCTCTGCGTGAAGGTTCTGGAGGGTGCGCGTGTGGGATAACCCGCGCCTGCTGAACGCCGCCGCCGGCTTTCTCGTGGGCCTGGTCGCGCTTGCCGCCGCGCTGGTGGGCGCGCACCGCGCGGCGAGCTCGCCGATGTTCGCGTTGCACGCGGTCGAGCTGCTGGCGCCGCCGGAGCGCGCGCCGCGCTCGGCGGTCGAAAGCGCGATCCGCGCGCACCTGGCGAGCAACTTCTTCGCCGTCGACGTCGCCGCGCTGCGCGCGGCGCTGGAGCAGGTGCCGTGGGTGCGCGCCGCCTCGGTGCGTCGCCGGTGGCCCGACCGCCTCGAGGTGGCGCTCGTTGAGCACGTGGCGCTCGCACGCTGGGGCGACGAAGCGTTAGTCAGCATTCGCGGCGAGCGCTTTGCGGCGACCAGCGATGCCCCGCTACCGCTCTTTGTCGGCCCGCTCGGCGCGGAGGCGGAAGTCGCGCGCGGCTACGCGCGCTTCGCGCCGCTCGTCGAGCCGCTCGGCAGCCCGCTCGAGCGGGTGATGCTCTCCGCACGGCGGGGCTGGCAGCTCAGGCTCGCCAACGGCATGAACCTGATGCTCGGCCGCGACGCCGAGCGCGCCGAAGAGCGCCTGCGTCGCTACGTGGAGATCCATCCGAAAACCAAATCAGACTACGTCGATCTGCGCTATCCGAACGGATTCGCGGTGCGCATGAACTGAGAGGCCCAAGGGGGATGCCAAAAGAAAATAAAAACCTGGTCGTCGCGCTGGATATCGGTACCTCGAAGGTCGCCTGCCTGGTGGCGGAGCTCGGCGCGGACGGCGCGCTCGAAGTGCTCGGCATGGGCGGCCACGAGTCGAAGGGCCTGAAGAAGGGCGTGGTGGTCAACATCGAGGCCACCGTCGCCGCGATCCAGCGCGCGCTCGAGGAAGCCGAGCTGATGGCCGACTGCAAGATCGCCACGGCGTTCGTCGGCATCGCCGGCAGCCATATCCGCAGCTTCAACTCGACCGGCATGGTAGCGGTCAAGGACCGCGAGGTCGGCGTGATGGACGTCGATCGCGCCATCGAGACGGCGCGCGCAGTGAACATTCCCACCGATCAGCAGATCCTGCACGTGCTGCGCCAGGAGTTCATCATCGACGGCCAGGAAGACGTGCGCGAGCCGATCGGCATGTCGGGCGTGCGCCTGGAGGTGAAGGTGCACATCGTCACCGGCGCGGTCTCGGCGGCGCAGAACATCATCAAGTGCGTGCGCCGCTGCGGCATCGAGGTGAAGGACCTGATCCTGCAGCCGCTCGCTTCTTCGCGCGCGGTGCTCTCGGAGGACGAGAAGGATCTCGGCGTATGCCTGCTCGACATCGGCGGCGGCACGACCGACATCGCGGTCTTCACCCATGGCGCGATCCGCCACACGGCGGTGGTGCCGATCGCCGGCGACCAGATCACCAACGACATCGCCATGGCGCTGCGCACGCCGACCGCCGACGCCGAGGCGATCAAGATCCGTCACGGCGTGGCGCTGCGCCAGCTCGCCGATCCGAACCAGATGCTGGAGGTTCCCGGCATCGGCGAGCGCGGCACGCGCTCGCTCTCGCGCCAGACGCTCGCCGAGGTGATCGAGCCGCGCGTCGAGGAGCTCTACTCGCTCGTGCAGCAGGCGCTGCGCGATTCCGGCTTCGAGGAGCTGCTTTCCAGCGGCATCGTGCTCACCGGCGGCTCCTCGGTGATGCAGGGCATGGTGGAGCTCGGCGAGGAGATCTTCCACATGCCGGTGAGGATCGGCGTGCCGCGATACGCCGGCGGACTCGCCGACGTGGTGCGCGCACCGCGCTACGCGACGGCGGTGGGACTGTTGCTGGAGGGCGTCGCACAGGTGCATCACGGCAAGCTTTCGCGCCAGAGCGGCTCGGTGAAAGCCGTGCTCGGACGCATGCGGGAGTGGTTTCAGCGCAACTTTTGAAGTGAATAACAACGGCAAGGAGATAAAAACATGTTCGAAATCGTAGACAGTCAGGTAACGGGACCGATCATCAAGGTGATCGGCGTCGGCGGCGCGGGCGGCAACGCCGTCAATCACATGATCGAGGAGGGCGTGGCGGGCGTCGAGTTCATCGCCGTCAACACCGACGCGCAGGTACTGGCGAGGAACCGCGCGCCCAGCCAGATCCAGCTCGGCACGAGCGGCCTGGGCGCGGGCGCGAAGCCCGAGGAGGCGCGCGCCGTGGCGCTCGCCGACCGCGATCGCATCGAGGAAGCGGTGGCCGGCGCGCACATGGTGTTCATCACGGCCGGCATGGGCGGCGGCACGGGCACCGGCGCGGCGCCGGTGATCGCCGAGGTCGCGCGCTCGCTCGGCATCCTGACGGTGGCCGTCGTCACCAAGCCCTTCACTTTCGAGGGCTCCAAGCGCACCAAGACGGCGGATTCCGGACTGGAAGCGCTCGGGCCGCACGTCGATTCGCTGATCGTGATCCTCAACGACAAGCTGGAGGAGGTGCTCGGCGAGGACGTGACGCAGGAGGATGCTTTCAGGGCGGCCGACGACGTGCTGAACAACGCGGTCGCCGGGATCGCCGAGATCATCAACAACCCGGGCCTGGTCAACGTCGACTTCCAGGATGTGCGCACCGTCATGTCGGAGCAGGGGATGGCGATGATGGGCTCGGCGTGCGCGAGCGGCATCGACCGCGCGCGCATCGCCGCCGAGCAGGCGATCGCCTGTCCGCTGCTCGACGGCGTGAACCTCGCCGGCGCGCGCGGCGTGCTGGTGAACATCACCGCCTCGAAGTCGAGCCTCAAGCTGCGCGAGACGAAGGAGGTGATGAACACCATCCGCGCCTTCGCGGCGGAGGATGCGACCATCATCTACGGCGGTGTCTACGACGACGGGCTGGAGGACCAGCTGCGCGTCACGGTCGTCGCCACGGGCCTCGGCGCGCCGGTCGCGGCTCGCCAGCCGAAGCCGCAGCTCGTCCTGAACAACGTCGTCGCCAGCAAGACCGGCACTGACAACATGCCCGGCCCGGTGGACTACAACCAGTTGCAGCAAAGCGGCGTGGACAAGTACGACATCCCGGCGTTCCTGCGCAAGCAGGCCGACTGACGCTGCGCGTAATGCCGGGGTGCGCCTCCTTGCCGGCGCATCCCGGTCTTCCGCTAGAATTGTTGCACTCCAGCATGCTTCGCCAGCGCACTCTAAAGTCGCTCGTCTCCGCGGCGGGCGTCGGCCTGCACACCGGACAGAAGGTCCGCATAACGTTGCGGCCGGCGCCGGCGGATACCGGCGTCGTCTTTCGCCGCATCGATCTCGCCTCGCCCGTGGACATTCCGGCGCGCGCCGACCTGGTCGGCGAGACGCGGCTTTCGTCCTGCCTCGTGCGCGACGGCGCGAAGGTCTACACCGTCGAGCATCTCATGTCGGCGCTCGGCGGTATGGGCATCGACAACGTGTATGTCGATATCGATGCGTCCGAGCTGCCGATCATGGACGGCAGCGCCTCGCCGTTCGTCCTGCTCATTCAGCAGGCGGGCGTGGTGGAGCAGGCGGCGGCGAAGAAATTCCTGCGCGTCCTGCGGCGCGTTGAGGTGACCGACGGCGACAAGTGGGCGCGCCTGGAGCCCTACGAGGGCTACAAGCTTTCCTTCTCGATTGAATTTCGCCATCCCGTGATCGAGCGCTCGACCCAATCGGTCGAGGTCAACTTCGCCGAGACCTCCTATCTGAAGGAGATCGCGCGCGCGCGCACCTTCGGCTTCATGCACGAAGTCGAGGATCTGCGCGACAGCGGTCTAGCGCTCGGCGGCGGCCTCGATAACGCGGTCGTTCTCGACGAGTACCGCGTGCTGAACGCCGAAGGGCTGCGCTTTACTGACGAGTTCATCCGCCACAAGTTGCTCGACGCAATCGGCGACCTCTACCTGCTTGGCCGGCCGCTGCTTGGCGCCTTCTCGGCGCACAAGTCCGGACATGCCCTTAACAATCGCCTGCTGCGCGCGGTGCTCGCGCAGCCAGGAGTCTTGGAGACGGTGAGCTTCGAGCGCGCGGAGGAGACGCCGGCCGGCGTCGCGCGCCTCGCTACGCAATACGGTTAGCGGCGCGGCAGCGCGCCATGGCGGCGCAGCATCCGGCCCAGCGCGTCGCGCGCCGGCGACAACTCCAACCGTTCGTGCAGCGCGCGCAACCGCTCGAGCGCATGTGTGGACAAATGCACGCTCTTTTTCTTCTCTGGCGCGCGTGCGCGTGCCGCTATCGGTTGCACCCTCACTGAAACTAAACTAACCTGCCATCGCCGTTCGAGGAGAAAGCGCGTAAGTGCCGGGGCGAGCAAGCGAAGTTTCGAAGCCGCGGCAGGATTGGCAGCGAGGAGCGCGAGCTTGCCTTCCTTGAAATTGGCGACGCGGATTTCCGCGCCGAGCTCGGCCGACAAGAAACCCTGAACCAGGCCGGCGAGAGCGCGCAGCTCGCGCGCCTTCGCCAAAAGCGGTTGCAGCTCGCCATCGGCGGCGAGCACGCGATCGAGCTTGGTCGGCAGCAGCAGCTTCACATACCTCGGGAGGGAGTCGTTTTGCAGATTATCCTGATCTCGGACCGTCTGTCGAAGGCGAGGTCAGTCAGCTTGTCCGCCATGCACCTTGTGGCGAGCGGCACGGTTTTGCTGCTGCTCGTGCTGGGTGCCACCGCGGCCGTCTATTGGGTCACCCTGCGTTACGCCGCCGATGTCCCGCTGCCTGCGTTGCAGCGGCTGGTGCTCGCGGCACAGGAAACCGAGTCCGAGTGCAGCCGCGCGTTCGTGCAGCAGAACCTGGACGCGATGGCCGCCAAGCTCGGCGAGATGCAGGCGCAGCTCTCGCGTCTCGATGCGCTCGGCGAGCGGCTCACTTCGCTCGCCGGCGTGCGCGAGCTGCGTATCAGCGAGGCACCGGGCCTGGGCGGTGCAGCACCCACGCAGATGCCGGCGCAGAATCTCTCGCTCGGCGACTTCAGCGCGCGGCTGCTCGATCTCTCGCGGC
>JAEKLK010000328.1 GCA_019509895.1 Betaproteobacteria bacterium
GGGTTCTCCGGCGTCAACTTCTCCATCCATTCGTCTTATTCGTCGGTGCCAGAGTACGAGGCGGCGATGAAGCGGGCGTACGGCGAGGAGCGGGCACACAAGATTCTCGGTACCGTGCGCCACAACACCGTCTATTACCCGAGCCTCACCATCAAGGGCGCGATCCAGTCCATCCGCGTCGCGCGGCCGCTGGCGGCCGACAAGACGCTGCTGGAATCGTGGACCTTCCGGCTCAAAGGCGCGCCCGACGCGCTCCTCGAGCGCACGATCACCTATAACCGGCTCATCAACTCGCCGATGTCAGTCGTAGGCCACGACGATCTGCATTGCTACCGGGCGATCCAGGAAGGCCTCGCCGCATCCGGCAACGAGTGGGTCAGCCTGCATCGCAACTTCGACCCCGCCGAGGTCGAGGCGCGCGAGCTCACCTGCAACGGCACGAGCGAGGTGTCGATGCGCAACCAGTTCCGCGCCTGGCAGGAATTCATGGCGCCATGAGCGCAAGACCTACGATCACCGACATCGTGCGCTTCGTGAAGCAGGAGGCGCGGCTGATCGACGAGAGGCGCTTCGACGAGTGGTACGAGCTCTTCACCGATGATGCGCATTACTGGGTGCCGGCGGTGCACGGGCAGACCGATCCCCTGCTCCAGAACTCGCTCGCGTACGAGGACAAGCTGCTGCTCAAGCTGCGCATCGAGCGGCTGAAGAGTCCCCTCGCCTATTCCCAGCGCCCCGCGAGCCGCTGCCTGCACGTGCTCCAGGAGCCGGACATCGAGAAAGCCGACCACGAAAGCGGCGAGTACCTCACGCGCACGCCCTTCATTTATACCGAGACGCGCGTCGACGACTCGCAGCGCTACGCCGCCACGGCCTGGCACACGCTCGTCTGGTCGCAGGATCGCCTGCGCATCAAGCTGAAGCGTGTCGACATCCTCAACTGCGACGCGATGCTCCCATCGATCCAGCTCTTCCTCTGAATTTCGTACTTCGTACGAAATTATTTGGCTGCACGAAATTATTTGGCTGACAAGATAATTACGCACACTTCCCCGAATTGCGCGGTGGTTACGGGCGCGAGCGCCGGCATCGGTCGGGCGGTGGCGGAGCGGTTGCTCGAGCGCGGATATGAGGTGATCTCGCTCGATATGCAGCCGGCGAGCCTCAAGGTCAAGCACATCGGCGTCGATCTGACCGACGCGAAGGCGACCGCAGAAGCGGCAGCGGACATCGCCCGCTCGCATGCCGTGACGACGCTCGTGCACAACGCGGGCGTGATCCGCCCTGCTCTGTTGGCGGAGGTGAAGCTCGAGGATTTTCAGGCGCTCGCGAATCTGCACCTGTCCGCGGCGATCACCTTGGCGCAGGCATGCCTGCCGGCGATGAAGGCGGCGAATTACGGGCGCATCGTCCTCGTGTCGTCGCGCGCGGTGCTCGGACTGCCGACGCGCACGTCGTACTCGGCGACCAAGGCCGGGATGCTCGGGCTCGCGCGCACCTGGGCGCTCGAGCTCGCGCCCCACGGCATCACGGTGAACGTGGTCGCGCCGGGGCCGATACGCACGGCGAATTTCCACGGCGTCATCCCCGAGGGCAGCCCGCAGGTCGAGCGCGTGGCGCAGGCGATTCCGGTGAAGCGACTAGGCGAGGTTGGCGACGTCGCCCGCGCGGTGTTGTTCTTTGCCGACCGGGATGCCGGCTTTGTCACCGGTCAGGTGCTGTACGTCTGTGGCGGGACGAGCGTCGGCACGCTGACCCTGTAGCGACTCGACGAGCTTGAGTTGCGCCGGCAGGCAGACGCGCCGCAGGTCGTAGCGGCCAATGACCGTCAGGCGGGCCCGGTCGCGCAGCGGCGCAAGCTCGCCCTGGTGCGTGAGCGCAAAGTCGACCCGCTCGGCAAGCGCGTCGGGAGAGAAGAAATCGGTAAGGAGACCGTTCTGTCCATCGCGCATCACCTCCTCGACCGGCGGCGTACGCGAGGCGACGACCAGGCAGCCCGACGCCATGGCTTCCAGCAGCGACCACGAGAGCACGAAGGGATACGTGAGATAGACGTGCACCGCCGAGCGGCGGAGGAGCGCCAGGTAGTCGACGTAGGGTATGCGGCCGCGGAACTCGACGCGCGAGAGGTCGATGCGATCGCCCAGCTCGGCCAGCAGCCGCTGGCGATAGGTCTGTCCGGACGGCAGGCGCGGCGAGTAGCTCACCTCCTCGCCCCCGACGATGACGATGCGCGCCTTCGGCCGCCGGCGCTGGATCTCGGGGATGGCCCGCATGAAGGTATGGAAGCCCCGATAAGGCTCGAGATTGCGCGCGACGTAGGTAATGAGCTCCGGCTCGCGCTCACCGATCGGCGCGACGAAGTCCGTATCGATGCCGTCGTGAACGACGGCGATGCCGCGGCGGTAGGTCAGCGGAAACTGCCGCTGCTGCCACTCGGTCGGCGCGAGCCCCGCGTCGGCGGCGGCGAGCGACATGAGGAGCGGCGCGTTCATCACGCGCACGCGTAGCTGCTTCTCGGGTGTGGCCGGGAACTCCGGATCGAAGCCGAGATCCGCGCCGCGCGGCCGGTAGAAGAACTCGCAGTAGAGAAGGACGCGCGCCTCGGGGAAGACGTCCTTCAGGAAGATCGCTTCGCCCCAGCCGATGTGCGTGAAGATGACGTCGGGACGGAAGCCGCGCCGGCGCAGATTCGCGGCACCGGCCGCGACGCGACGCCCGCGCTCGATCGCGCGCACCACGGGCGCGCTGAAGCCGCTCGGCGCCTCGCCCGTCGGCATGTCGTAGCCAAAGAGCTTGACGCCTGGGATGCGCGGCGTGCGCGCGAGGTTGGCGCTCTCGCCGACTGCTGCCACCTCATGGCCATGCCGCGCGTAATGCGCCGCGAGATGCCGGTACTGGCCGGGGAAGTTTTGGTGGACGAAGAGGAAGCGCATCACAGCGGCTCGCGCATTGCGCGACGCAGGTAGCCGGTCACCGGCGCGGTGAGGTAGTCGAAGGTCGTGCGCTCGTCGGTGCGGATGTAGACCTCGGCCGGCATGCCGGCGGTCATCGTCAGGTTCCCCGCCTGCGCGAGACTTTGCGACGAGACATTCACATGCACGACGTAGTAGGGCGCCTTCGTCTGCTCCTCGACCATGCGGTCGCCGGACACGTAGGTGACATCGCCTTCCACCAGCGGCGTCGTGCGCTGCTTGTATGCGGTAAGGCGGATATCGGCATGCGAGCCGGCGCGCACGTGGTTGATGTCTTCGGGCCGGATGCGCGCCTCGATGATCAGCCGCTTGTCGTCGGGCACGATCTCCATCAGGACGTCACGTGGACCGATGACCGACCCTGGCGTAAAGACGCGCAGGCCGACCACTTCGCCTGCGATCGGCGCGAGGATGCGCTGGCGCTCGGACGCGTCTTTCGACGGACGAATGCGCTCCTCCAGATCGAAGAGCCGCGAGGTCGTGTCCTTCAGCTCGTCGGTGGCCTTCTGCGCGTAATCATTGCGAATCGCGAGGATGCGCAGCTCGAGCTCGGTTGCGCGCTGGCGAGCCTGGCTCGCCATGGCGCGGTGCTCGCCGTACTTGGCTTCGTACTCCGCCACGGCGCGTTCGAGCGTCAGGATGCGGGTTTTCTGGACATAGCCCTGGTCGAGCAGCCGCTCGTTGGCGGCGAGCTCTTCCTTCTGCAGCTTGAGCGCCTTTTCCTCGGCCGCGAGCTGCGCCGAAAGCGCTTCCGCCTCCGAAGTGCTTTCCTTGATCTGCTTGCGCAACACCGCGATCTGCGTATCCACCGAGTCGCGGCGCGCGCGAAAGAGCGCGCTCTCGCGAATGATGAACTCGTTGATCTTCGGGTCGGACTGGCGATCGGCGATATCGCGCGGGAATTTCACCTTGTCGGAGAACGCGCGCTCGGACTCCAGACGCGCTGCCTTGGCACGCTCCGCGTCGTACTGGGTGCGCAGCATGTCGAGCTGTGCATCGACGCGCACGTCGTCCAGGACGATGAGCTCCTGCCCCGCTTTGACGCGGTCGCCGTCGCGCACCCGTATAGCCGAGACGATGCCGCCCTCCTGATGCTGCACCACCTTGCGGTTGAGATCGATCTTCACGAACCCCGGCGCGATGACTGCGCCGGAAAGCGGGGCGAGCAGCGACCAGACAGCGAGCACCAGGATGCCGGCGAGCAGGATCACCAGGCCCGCCCGGACCAGCGGGGCGGCGTCGAATTCCCGCTCGAGGGCGGTCATGCCACGCCTCGCGCGAGCGTCGGACGGGTGGGCATCGGCTGCATGAGCTCGCGCGCCGGCCCGAACTTCTCGACCGTGCCATCGCGCAGCACCAACAGCTTGTCGACCCCACCCAGGATCGAGGCGCGGTGGGCGATGATGAGCGCCGTAACGCCGGCCTCTTTCATGCCACGCAGCGCGGCCTGCAGGGCGCGTTCACCCTCGATGTCGAGATTGGCGTTCGGCTCATCGAGCACGATGAGGCGCGGATTGCCATAGAGCGCGCGCGCAAGGCCGATGCGCTGCCGTTGGCCGGGCGAGAGGAGCTGGCCGCCCTCGCCCACTTCCGTGTCATAGCCCTTCGGCAGCCGCAGGATCAGGTCGTGGACATGCGCGCGCTGCGCGGCGCGCACTACCTCGGCGGAGTCCGGCTCGCCGAGCCTCGCAATATTCGCCGCCACCGTGCCGCCGAAGAGCTCGACGTCCTGCGGCAGGTAACCGATATGCGGGCCGAGGCGCTCGCGCGGCCACGCCGCCACGTCGGCGCCATCCAGCCGAACGACGCCGGCCGCCGGCTTCCACACACCGACCACCAGGCGAGCGAGCGTCGATTTCCCCGCCGCGCTGGGACCGACCACGCCGAGCGCCTCCCCAGGCGCGAGGGCAAAGGAGACGCCACGGATGATCGGCCGCTCGGCGCCCTTCATGCCGAAAAGCACACGGTCGACCTCCAGTCGGCCGCTCGGCACCGGCAGGTCGATCTCGCTCGCCGCGGGCGGGTTCGCGGCGAGCAGCTCGTTCAGGCGTCGC
>JAEKLK010000175.1 GCA_019509895.1 Betaproteobacteria bacterium
TAACAAGCTCGTCACGGTGCTCGGCGCCGCGGGCGGCGCGCTGCTCGGCAACCAGATCGAGAAGCAGGTGCGTACCACGAAGCAATGGGAAATGGCCGTGCGCTACGACGACGGCACGACACAGGTGTTCAAGAGCGAGCAGGCGCCGTTCTGGCACCAGGGCGACCGCGTCCGCCTGTACGAAGGCCAGCTGCAGCCCGTATAAGCAACGAGGGCCAGCTGCAGCCGGTCTAGAGCTTCAGCGCCACCAGTCCCAGCATCACCGCGCCGGTGGCTGCCAGCCGCCGGCGCGTCAGTTTTTCCTTCAGCACGAAGTGCGCAATGAAAGCGCCGAAGATCACGGCGGTCTCGCGCAGCACCGCGACGACCGCGATCGGCGCGCGCGTCATCGCCCAGAGGGCGATGCCATAGGCGCCAACGGCGCAGCTGCCGCCGATGAGCGCGCGCCGCCAGTGCGAACGCCAATATGAGCCGACGGCGCGGCCGCGGCGCGAGACGCCATAGGCGAAGATGACCACGCCATTGGCAACGAAGAACCACATCGTGTAGCTCGCCGGGGCGTCCGACAGACGCGCGCCCTGCCCGTCGATCAGCGTATAAGCGCCGATGACGACGGCGTTGGCAAGCGCAAACGCGGTGGCGCGCCGGTCGTGCCGGCCGGAGGCGAAGCCCAAGATGCCGGCGCAGACGAGCAGCACGCCGAGCGTCTGGTGGAGCGGCAGGACTTCGCCGAGCGCCAGCGCGCCAACGAGCGCGACGATCATCGGCCCGCCGCCGCGCATCACCGGATAGGTGTACGAGAGCTCGCCCCAGCGATAGGCGCCGGCGAGGAAGATGAAGTAGAGGATGTGCACGGCCGCCGACGCGGCGACCCACGGCCAAGAGACGCGCGCCGGGGCCGGCAGGAAGAGCGCCGCGGCGAGCGCCACCAGGCCTGAGCCGATGGCGATGTTGATCGTCTCCAGCTCCTTGTCGGCGCCGCTCTTTACGAGCACGTTCCACGAGGCGTGCAGCAGCGCCGCTCCCAGCACGGCGAGCGTCACGCCTGGGCTGATCTCCATCAGGCCAGGATGACGCGCTCGATGAGCGGCAGCATGCGCTCGACGGCGGCGCGGCCTTCGGCGATCGCTTCCTTGGCGCGGTGGTATTCCATCGGGCCGAAATCCGGCAGCAGCGGCGTAATCAGCACGTCGGCCGGCTCGCCGGCGAGGCGGCTGCGAGCGACGCGCTGCTCGACGATGTCGAGCGCGGTGTTGAACACCTCGAAGATGGACGGAATCGACGGCTCCTCGCCCGGCCGGCGCACGCCGCCGAGCCAGCCGCTCGCGAGGCGCCCGATCCAGCTCGGTTCATCGCTTGCCTTCGCGACCGGCGCGCGGCCGCGCGCGCGGTAGGGACCAAGCTTGCCCCAGCTCAGGTCGATCGCGATTACGAGGTCGGCGCCGAGCGCGCGGCACATCGACACCGGCACGGGATTCACGAGCCCGCCGTCGACCAGCAGCGCGCCGTTATGCACCACCGGCGTGAAGAGCCCCGGCAGTGCGCACGAGGCGCGCACGACGTCGAGCAGCTTGCCGCTGCGCAGCCAGATCTCGCGCCCGGAGTCGAGCTCCGTCGCGACCGCGCCGAACGGCGTCGCCAGCTCGCCGATCTCGAGATCCTGGAAGGTGGCGCGAAACAGGTTGAAGAGACGGTGGCCGCGGATCAGCCCGCCTTTCAGGCTGAAATCCATGAGGCGCCAGACCTTGCTCCACACGAGGCTCGTGACCCACTGCTCGAGCTCGTCGAGCTGCCCGGAGGCGTACACCGCGCCGACCAGCGCGCCGATCGACGTGCTGCCCGAGCCGAGCGCGAGTCCGATTCGCGGCTTGCGCGTCAAGGTGCCCGCGAGTTTACGCGAGCTGTGTTAATTCGAGCCCCGACCCTGGCTGCTAGACGCGCTCGAAGATCGCGGCGATGCCCTGGCCGCCGCCGATGCACATGGTGACGAGCGCGTAGCGCTTTTGCATGCGCTGCAACTCGTAGAGTGCCTTGACGGTGAGGATGCAGCCGGTGGCGCCGATCGGGTGGCCGAGCGCGACTGCACCGCCGTTCGGGTTGACTTTCGCAGGATCGAGGCCGAGGTCCTGGGTCACCGCCATCGCCTGCACGGCGAAGGCTTCGTTCGACTCGATCACGTCCATGTCGGCGGGCTTGAGGCCCGCCTTCTCGAACACGCGCTTCACCGCCGGGATCGGGCCGAGACCCATCAGCTGCGGCTCGACGCCGGCATGCGCGTAGGCGACCAGACGTGCGATCGGCTTCGCGCCCGCGCGCTGCGCCGCTTTCGCTTCCATCATCACGATCGCGGCGGCCGCGTCGTTGATACCGGAGGCGTTCGCGGCGGTGACGGTGCCATCCTTTTTGAACACGGCCTTCAGCTTGGCCAGGTTCTCCATGCTGGCATCGGCACGCACGTGCTCGTCGGTGGTGAACTGCTCGACGCCCTTCTTCGATTTGAGCTCCACCGGCACGATCTGCGACTTGAAGTAGCCCGCTTCGATGGCGCGCGCCGCGCGCTTGTGCGATTCAACCGAGTACGCATCCTGCTGCTCGCGCGTGAAGCCGTATTTCGCGGCGATGTTCTCCGCCGTGACGCCCATGTGGCCGTGACCGAACGGGTCGTGCAGCGCCGCGCTCATCGCGTCGATCACCGGCGCGTCGCCCATGCGCTGGCCCCACCGACCGGAAGGCAGCATGTAGGCGGCGCGGCTCATGCTCTCGGCGCCGCCGCCGACCACCGTGGTGGTGTCGCCGAGCATGATGTGCTGCGCCGCCGAGACGATCGCCTGCAGCCCCGATCCGCACAGGCGGTTCACCGTAAGACACGGCGTGCCGACTGCAACGCCGGCATCGAGCGCCGCGACGCGCGAGAGGTACATGTCGCGCGCCTCGCCGTGGATCACGCTGCCCATCACCACGTGCCCGACGCTCGCCGGGTCTACCTTCGCTCTGGATAAAGCTTCGCGTATCGCGATCGAGCCGAGCTTGGTCGGCGCAATGTCCTTGAAGGCGCCGCCGTAGTCGCCGATCGCCGTCCTTGTGCCCGCCACCACCATCACGTCCGTCATAACCGTCTCCCGTAGAGATCGTGCGCATCCGCGCGCTCGATAAGAACATCGGCAAATTCACCGGGCTTGCCGCCCTTGAAGCGCACTACGCCATCGATATCGGGGGCATCGCCCTCGCTGCGCGCCACGCCCGGCTCGTCGACGAGGACGCGCAGCGTACGGCCCACCTTGGCTTGCAGCTTGGCCGCGCTGATGCGCGCCTGCAATTCCATGAAGCGCCGGCGCCGCTCTTCCTTCACCGGCTCGGGCAGCGGATCGGGCAGCTCGTTCGCCGCCGCGCCCTCGACCGGCGAATAGGCGAAGCAGCCGACGCGGTCCAATTGTGCTTCCTGCAGAAAGGAAAGGAGCTCCGCGAACTCGCTCTCCGTCTCGCCGGGGAAGCCGGCGATGAAGGTCGAGCGGAGGGTGATGTCCGGACACACCTCGCGCCAGGCGCGGATGCGCTCCAGCACGCGCTCGCTCGACGCCGGGCGCTTCATCAGCCGCAGGATGCGCGGGCTCGCGTGCTGGAACGGCACGTCGAGGTACGGCAGCACCCTGCCTTCGGCCATCAGCGGAATCACTTCATCGACGTGCGGGTACGGATAGACGTAGTGCAGTCGCACCCACACGCCGAGCTCGCCCAGCGCACGGCAAAGATCGAGCATGCGGGTCTTCACTGGCTTGCCGCGCACGAAGCCCGTCCGGTATTTCACGTCGACGCCGTAGGCGCTGGTGTCCTGCGAGATGACGAGGATCTCCTGCACGCCGGCTTTCACCAGGTTCTCGGCTTCCTGCATCACCTCGGCGATCGGCCGCGAGACGAGATCGCCGCGCATCGAAGGAATGATGCAGAAGGTGCAGCGGTGGTTACATCCTTCGGAAATTTTCAAGTAGGCGTAATGGCGGGGAGTCAATTTGACGCCCTGCGGCGGCACGAGATCGACGTAGGGATCGTGCGGCTTGGGCAGGTGCTCGTGCACCGCCGCCATCACGCCTTGCGTGTCGTGCGGCCCGGTGATGGCGAGCACCGACGGATGCACCTTCGCGACGACGCCTTCCTTCGCGCCGAGGCAGCCGGTGACGACCACTTTGCCGTTCTCGGCGAGCGCCTCGCCGATGGCGTCGAGCGATTCCTCGACCGCGGCGTCGATGAAACCGCAGGTGTTCACGATGACGAGATCGGCGTCGTCATACGACGGCGAGGTGGCGTAGCCCTCGGCGCGCAGCTGCGTGAGGATGCGCTCTGAATCGACGAGCGCCTTCGGACAACCTAAAGAGACGAAACCAACCTTAGGACTTGTCGGACTCGCTCTTGTCTTTGTCTTTGCCGCCAGAGGGGAAGCCGGGGAAGGAAAGGCCCGAGAACATGTTGCGCGCCTGGCTCTGCATCTGCTCCTGGAACTGCGAAAACACCTTCTGGCTCTGCTCCATGTACGCCTGCATCAGGCTCTGCATCGCCGGGCCCTGCAGGTTCATGAACTGCGCCCAGAGGTCCTGCGAGGCGCGCGAGTTGTCGCCGTACATGCGCTGCGACTGGTCCTGCAGCGCCTTCTGGATGTCCTGGAAGGCGCGGATGTTGCGCTCGAGGTACGAGCCCATCATGCCCTGCATCGCGTTGCCGTAGGAGCGGATGAGGTGCGACAGCAGGTCGGAAGAGAAAAGCGGCATGCCGGCCGACTCCTCCTCGAGGATGATCTGCAGCAGGATCTGGCGCGTCAGGTCGTCGCCGCTCTTCGCGTCGACTACCTGGAAATCCTCCTGCTTCAGGACCATCTGCTTCACGTCGGCGAGCGTGATGTAGCTCGACGTCTTGGTGTCGTAGAGACGCCGGTTCGGGTACTTCTTGATGAGCCGCATGGCGTGCGGACTATCGGGTTTTGCTTCGGGGAGCGCCACGAGTCGAGTGTACTCCTTAATACATGTGCTGGCCGCCGTTGATCGAGATGTTGGCGCCAGTGACGAACGCCGCCTCCTCGGAGCAGAGGTAGATGATCAGGCCGGCCACCTCGTCGGGCTTGCCGAGACGTCCGATCGGAATCTGCGGCAGGATCTTGCTGTCGAGAATTTCCTTCGGTATCGCGGTCACCATCTTGGTGCCGATGTAGCCCGGCGAGATGGTGTTGACCGTGACGCCTTTGCGCGCGACTTCCAGCGCGAGCGCCTTGGTGAAGCCGTGGATGCCGGCCTTGGCGGCGGAGTAGTTGGTCTGGCCGAACGCGCCTTTCTGCCCGTTAACCGAGGAGACGTTGATCACGCGGCCCCAGATGCGGTCGACCATGCCGTCCATCACCTGCTTGGTCATGTTGAAGCACGAATCGAGGTTGGTGCGCATCACCGCGTCCCAGTCGGTCTTGGTCATCTTCTTGAACGTCATGTCGCGCGTGATGCCGGCGTTATTCACCAGGATGTCGATCGCGCCGACCTCGGCCTGGATGATCGAGCACTGGCGTGCGCACGAATCGTAGTCGACGACGTCGATCGGAAATGCCGAGAAGCTGTAGCCGCGGCCCTTCATCTCCTCGAGCCAGGACTTGTACTTGGTGTTGGCGGGCGAGTAGCTGACGACGACGCGGTAGCCCGCGTCCGCCATCTTGGTACTGATGGTCTCGCCCAAACCTCCCATACCGCCGGTGACGACGGCGATGCGTTGCTTAGCCATGGATTCCTCCTCGCGGATTCCCCGAACGGGGGGAGGAAAGTCTACATCATGTGCATTCCGCCATTCACCGAGATATTGGCGCCGGTGATGTAGCCGGCCTCTTCGGAGGCGAGGAACGCCACCACGGCGGCGATCTCCTCGGGCCGTGCGAGGCGCCCCATGGGAATCGAGGCGACGATCTGGTCGCGGATCTCCGGGCGGATCGCCATCACCATGTCGGTCTCGACATACCCGGGCGACACGGTGTTCACCGTAACGCCCTTCCTCACCACTTCCTGCGCGAGCGCCTTGGCGAAGCCGGCCATTCCGGCCTTGGCGGCCGAGTAATTGGTCTGGCCGAACTGGCCCTTGAGCGCGTTCACCGACGAGATGTTGATGACGCGGCCCCAGTTGCGCTCGACCATGCCGTCGATCACCTGGCGGGTGACGTTGAAGACACTGTTCAGGTTGGTGTTGATCACCTCCATCCAGTCCTTCTCGGTCATGCGCTTGAAGACCGAATCGCGCGTGATACCGGCGTTGTTCACCAGGATGTCGACCGGCCCGACCACGCTGCGCACGTTGTAGAACATCTGCGAGCAAGAGTCGAAGTCGCTCACGTCGCCCTCCGCGGCGTGCACGCGAAACCCGTGGCCGCGCATCCCGGCGAGCCACTCGTCCTTCTTCTCGTAGGCCGGCAGGCAGCCCGCGACCACCGTGTGGCCGGTCTGCGCCAGGCGCCGGCAGATCGCCGTGCCGATGCCGCCCATGCCGCCGGAGACGAACGCGATCCGCTTGATCACGTCGCGCTTGCGGTCGCGCCAGAGGTCCTGGTCGGCCTCAGCTCCCAATGAGGTCTGATCGATAACTTCTCCTTCTTTGCCCATGTCCATTCCTTTTTTGTGAACGCGAATGAGCGCCTCTCTAGCGCTCGACCGCGAGGGCGACACCCATGCCGCCCCCGATACACAGCGACGCGAGTCCCCGCTTGGCGTCGCGCTTGCCCATCTCGTGAAGCAGCGTCACCAGGATGCGGCAGCCGGAGGCGCCGATCGGGTGGCCGAGCGCAATGGCGCCGCCGTTCACGTTGACCTTGGCCGTGTCCCAGCCCATCTGGCGATTGACGGCGATCGCCTGCGCGGCGAACGCTTCGTTGATCTCCATCAGATCGAGATCCTTCGGCTCCCAGCCGGCGCGCGCCAGCGCGCGCTTGGACGCCGGCACCGGGCCCATGCCCATGTATTTCGGATCGACGCCGGCGGAGGCGAATGCCTTGATGCGCGCGAGCGGCCGCAGGCCGAGCTCCTTCACCTTCTTCGCAGAGGCGAGCACCACCGCGGCGCCGCCGTCGTTGATGCCGGAGGCATTGCCGGCCGTCACGGTGCCGTTCTTGTCGAACGCGGGCTTCAGGCCCTGCATCGCTTCGAGCGTCGCGCCGTGGCGCGGGTACTCGTCGTCCTTGAAGAGGATCGGCCCCTTGCGCGAGGGCACTTCGACCGTGACGATCTCGTCGGCGAAGCGGCCCGCTTTCTGCGCCGCCTCGGTCTTGTTCTGGCTCGCGACCGCGAACTTGTCCTGGTCTTCCCGCGTCACGGCGTATTCCTTCGCCACGTTCTCCGCGGTGACGCCCATGTGGTACTGGTTGTAGACGTCCCACAGGCCGTCGACGATCATCGTGTCGACGAGCTTCGCGTCACCCATGCGGAAGCCGTCGCGCGAGCCGTTGAGCGCGTGCGGCGCGAGGCTCATCGATTCCTGGCCGCCGGCCACGACGATGTCGGAATCGCCGTTGGCGATCGCCTGCGCGCCGAGCATCGCCGCCTGCAGGCCCGAGCCGCATACCTTGTTGATGGTCATCGCCGGAATGATGTAGGGCAGCCCGGCCTTGATGGCCGCTTGGCGCGCCGGGTTCTGGCCGACGCCTGCGGTGAGCACCTGTCCCATGATCACTTCCGAAACCTGGTCGGGCTTCACGCCGGCGCGCTTCAGGACGTCCTTGATGACCAGCGCGCCGAGCTCCGCGGCCGGCGTCTTCGCGAGCGTGCCGCTGAACTTGCCGATCGGAGTGCGGACTGCGCCGACGATATAGATCTCTTCCATGCTGGCTCCTTGCCTCTGTGATCTTTCGTTCAGTGAACGATGCGGTGGCGCACATAGCGTCCCGGCGCCGCCTCGATCGGTTTGTGCTTGGTGTTGCCGGTGCGCGCCGGCGCCTTGCGCCGGCCGCCATCGTGCTGCGCGAGCCACTTCGACCAGCGCGGCCACCAGCTTCCCTTGTGCTCCTTCGCGTGCGCCAGCCATGCATCCGGATCCTGCGGATACGGCGTGCCGGTCCAGTGGCTGCGACGATGCTTCGAGGCCGGGTTGACGACGCCCGCGATATGGCCGCTCGCGCCGAGCACGAACGTCTTGTCCTCGCCGCCAAGCAGATGCAGCGTGCGGTACGCCGAGCGCCACGGCACGATGTGATCCTCGCGCGTGGCCAGGGCGAACATCGGCAGCTTCACCTTTCCGAGGTCGACCGGCACGCCGCAATTGGCGAGCGCACCGGGCACGCGCAGCTTGTTTTCCAGGTAGGTGTTGCGCACGTAATAGCAGTACATCGGCCCCGGCAGATTGGTGCTGTCGGCGTTCCAGTAGAGAAGGTCAAAGGCCGCGGGCTTGCCGCCGAGCAGATAGTTGTTGACCACGTACGGCCAGATGAGATCGTTGGCGCGCAGGCTGGAGAACACGAACGCGAGCTCCGCGCCGGCCAGGATGCCGCTCTTGCCGATGGCCGCCTCGCGCGCCGCGACCGACGCCTCGTCGACGAACAGGCCGATCTGCCCGGTTTCCGAGAAGTCGAGCATCGCCGCGAGCAACGTGGTGCTTGCCACGGGCTCCTCGCCCTTCGCCGCGTTCACCGCCAACGCCGCGCCGAGCAGTGTGCCGCCAACGCAAAAGCCGAGCGCGTTCACCTTGTCGCTCTTGGCAATTTGCTGCGCGATGCGTAGCGCCGTGGAGACGCCGTGCTCGAGGTAATCGTCCCAGACGAAATGGCCCTGCTCCGGGCCGACATTGCGCCACGACACCATGAAGACGGTGTTGCCCTGGTCGACGGCGTAGCCGACGAGGGAATTCTCCGGCTGCAGGTCGAGGATGTAGTACTTGTTAATGCAGGGAGGGATCATCACCAGCGGCCGCTTGGCCACCTCGTCGGTGCGCGCCCGGTACTGGATCAGCTGCATGAGATCGTTCTCGAACACCACCTCGCCCGGCGTCGTGGCGAGGTTCTTGCCGAGCTCGAAAGCGCCCTCGTCGGTCTGGCTGATGCGGCCGCGCTGCGCGTCGGTCACGAGATTAGCCAAGCCGCGCGTCAGGCTCTCGCCCTTGGTATCCAGCGCCTGGCGCAGCGCCACCGGGTTGGTCGCCGGGAAGTTCGCCGGACACATGGCGTCGATCCATTGGCGGGCGGCGAAGCGCGCGCGCTCCTTCTGCGTCGCCTCGAGCGGCGCGCCCTCCACCATCTGCTCGAGATATTTCGCGGCGAGCAGATACGACTGGCGCAGATAGTTGAAGTACGGGTTCTCGCGCCACTCGCGCGCGGCGAAGCGGCGATCGTCATCGTCGACCAGCGACTCGTTGCGGCCGGCGAGCAGCGCCGTCCACAGCTTGGTCTGCTGCTCGAGATACGCGGCTTGCAAGGCGCCGCCGCGTTCCATCTGCGGTGGCGAAGAGAAGAGCCGCATCCAGCCTTGGGTCACTGCGTTACCGGACTGCGCGATGGCCGCGAGCAGGGCATCTGGTGAGCCGGGTAGCATCCTTAACCGATTTTGCGACGCACAACCCCCGGCGTCAAATACCTAATAACCTACTGAACCGTAGTCTTTTTACCTTAGTGCGCCAGCAGCATGCGGACCCCGGCGATGCTGCCGATACCGAGGGCGATGAGGAGGGCCTGGGAGGCGGTATCGCGCAGCTCCGGCCGGCGATGCAACCCGGGGATCAAATCCGCCACGGCCACGTAAATCATGCTCGCGGCGACGAACCCGAGAAGCGCGCCTTCCCACTCGCGCACGTACTGCAGGCCGTAGAAGCCGAGCACGCCGCCGAAGATGGTCGCCGTGGACGACAGGAGATTGACCGCCAGCGCCTGCCCGCGCGTGTAGCCCGAATGGAGGAGTATCAGGAAATCCCCGACCTCCTGCGGAATCTCGTGCGCGATGATCGCCAGCGCCGCGATGACACCGAGCTCGGTGCTTTGCAGAAAGGCGGCGGCGATCAGCACGCCATCGACGAAGTTGTGCACGGTGTCGCCGACCATGATCAGCGCGCCGCTGCGGCCATGGTCGTGGCCCGAAGCGCGCTCGTGGGCGGCATGCGGGTCATGCACTTCGCAGTTCTCGGTGTGGCAGTGGCGCCAGAGCAGCAGCTTCTCGAGCACGAAGAAGCCGAAGATGCCGGCGAGAATGGCCGCGGCCGCCTGGCGCGGTGGTCCGAGCTCGAACGCGTTCGGAATGACCTCGAGGAACGAGGCGCCGAGCAGCGCGCCGATCGCGTAGGAAATCAGCATCGGCAGCCAGCTCGCGCGCAGGTACAGCGAGAACGCGGCGAGCCCGGCGGACAGCGTGCCGCCGGCGATGCTCGCGGCGAGTATCCAGCCGAGGGTCATGAGGGGTTGGCGATTCTAGGCCAGCCAGACGGCTGCGACCATGCGTCGCCGATCGCCATCGCGGCGATACGAAAAGAAGCGTTCGCGCTCGCTGTACGTGCAATAGCCGGCACCGTAGACGCGCTGCACTCCGTGCCTTTTCAATCGCTCGCGCGCCACGGCGTAGAGATCGAGCAGCCAGTGTCCCGGCCGCGTCGGCACGAACGCGTCGTGCGGCTCGCCGATCGCCTCGCGCACATCGTCGCCGACTTCGTACACGCGCGGCCCGATCGCCGGGCCGAGCCACGCGTAGAGCTTTCCCGGCGGCGTGCGCATCGCCTCGATCGTCGCCTCGAGCACGCCGCCCGCGAGCCCGCGCCAGCCGGCGTGCGCCGCCGCGACCGCAGTGTTCTCTTCATCGGCGAAGAGCACCGGCATGCAATCGGCGATCTTCACCACGCACACCGTGCCGCGGTTGCGCGCGACCGACGCATCGGCTTTTTCGCCGGGCGCGAGCTGATCGGCGTCAACGACGCGCGCACCGTGCACCTGGTGCAGCCAGCGCGGCTCACCCGGCAGCTCGGCACGCAGCCGCGCGCGTCCTTCTTCGGTCGCCATGTCGCCGGAGGCAGCCGTGGTCACGAGCGCGCCGACGCGCGCCGGCCATTGCGGCCGGATCAGATCTCGCACGCGCGCAGCTCGTGGACGAGGCGCTTGAAATCGCGCGGCGGCGGCGCGCGCCAGGTGAGCGTCTCGCCGCTCGACGGATGAACGAGCGTGAGCTCGCAGGCGTGCAGCGCCTGCCGCGGAAAAGCGATGCCAGGTCGCGTACCGCGCCGATACACGGTATCGCCGACCAGCGGATGGCGGATGTGCTGGAAGTGCACCCGGATCTGGTGCGTGCGTCCGGTCTCGAGCCGGCACTCGACCAGCGCCGCGCGGCCGAAGCGCTCGAGCACGCGATAGCCCGTGCGCGCAGGCTTGCCGCGGTGCGTGACCGCCATGCGCGTGCGTACCTTCGCGTCGCGCCCGACCGGCGCGTCGATCGTGCCGCTCGCGGGCGGGTCGCCCTGGACGAGCGCGAGATAGACACGCCGCACGCTGCGATCGGCGAGCTGCTTCACGAGCACGGCTTGCGCCTCGAGCGTCTTGGCGACGACCAGCAGGCCGCTCGTGTCCTTGTCCAGGCGGTGCACGATGCCCGCACGCGGTACCGCCTGGAGCGACGGCGCGTGCGCAAGAAGCGCGTTCATCAGCGTGCGATCCGGCTGCCCAGCGCCCGGATGCACGACCAGGCCGGCGGGCTTGTCGATGACGATGATGGCCGCATCCTCATGCACGATCTTCAGCTTCATGCGCTGCGCGCGCGGCGCCTCGCCGGCAGCGCGCGGCGGCGCGAGCGAGATGGTCTCCCCGCCGGTGACCGGCATGCGCGCCGGCGCGCTCTTGCCATCGACGGTGATGTGGCCGGCGCGCAGCCACTCCTGCAGGCGGTTGCGCGAGTACTGGTGGAAGAGGCGCGCGAGCGCCTGGTCGAGGCGCAGGCCGCCCATCTCCGGCGGCACGGTCGCGCTCAGCGGTGCGACGAACGCGGCATCCCACTCGCTATAATCCTCGCGACCCATGATGAGAAGTTTACTGGCAGCCTTGGCCGCGGTGCTCGTCGCGGCGAGCGTCGGCTGCAGCTCGCTTTCCTCCCAGGACGAGACGCTCGGCTGGTCGGCGCAGCGCCTGTACGGCGAGGCGAAGGACGCGATGGCCTCGCGCGAGTGGCAGAAGGCGATCAAGTACCTCGAGAAGCTCGAGGCGCGCTATCCCTACGGCCGCTATGCGCAGCAGGCGCAGCTCGAAGTCGCCTACGCCAACTGGAAGGACGGCGAGCGCGCTTCGGCCATCGCCGCAGCCGACCGCTTCATCAAGCTCTACCCTAATCATCCGAGCGTTGACTACGCCTGGTACCTGAAGGGGCTGGTCAACTTCTACGAGCTGTCGGGCGCGCTCTCCTGGCTCACCACACCCGACATGAGCGACCGCGACCCCAAGGCGGCGCGCGACGCCTACTTCGCCTTCAAGGAAGTGGTCACGCGCTTCCCGGAGTCGCGCTACGCCGACGACTCGCACGCGCGCATGCGCTATCTCGTGAATTCGCTCGCTTCGAACGAGGTGCATGTCGCACGCTACTACATGAAGCGCGGCGCCTTCCTGGCCGCGGCCAATCGCGCGCAGTACGCGGTCGAGCATTTCCCGCAGGCGCCGGCAACCGAGGAAGCGATGGCGATCCTGGTCAAGGCCTATGACCAGCTCGGCATGGCGGACCTGCGCGACTCGGCGAACCGGGTGTTCGAGAAGAACTTCCCGAAGAGCGAGTTCATGAAGGCCGGCGGCCCGAAGAAGAACGTCCCCTGGTGGCGCCTCTGGGATCCGAACTGGTAAAGCGCGCGCTGGTGATCGGCGCGGCCGGAATGATCGGCCGCAAGCTGGTCGAACGGCTGGCGAAGGACGGCGGCATGGAGGAGCTCCTGCTGCACGACGTCGTGCCGCCGCAGGCGCCGGCCGGTGCCCGGGTCAAGGTGCGCGCCGTCACCTCCGACCTCTCGACGCCCGGTGAAGCGGAAAAGCTGGTCAACGCCCGTCCCGACCTGATCTTCCATCTCGCCGCAATCGTCTCCGGTGAGGCCGAAGCCGACTTCGAGAAGGGCTATCGCATCAACCTGGACGGCACGCAGCGCCTGTTCGAAGCGATCCGCAAGGTCGGCGAGGGCTACCAGCCGCGCGTCGTCTTTACCTCCTCGATCGCCGTCTTCGGCGCGCCTTTCCCGGAGGCCATCGACGACCAGTTCCTGAACGCGCCGCTCACGAGCTATGGCACGCAGAAGGCGATTGGCGAGCTGCTGCTCTCGGATTACAGCCGGCGCGGGTTCTTC
This sequence comes from Betaproteobacteria bacterium, assembly GCA_019509895.1. GTDB lineage: Bacteria > Pseudomonadota > Gammaproteobacteria > Burkholderiales > SG8-39 > SCGC-AG-212-J23. The sequence goes on from JAEKLK010000175.1 coordinate 13,285, forward strand.
GACGGCATCGGGCTGCGGCTGCCGACGATCTGCGTCCGCCCCGGCAAGCCCAACCGCGCCGCCTCGGGCTTCTTCTCCGGCATCATTCGCGAGCCGCTCGCAGGACACGAAGCCCTGCTGCCGGTGCCGCGCAGCGTGCGCCACTGGTTCGCTTCGCCGCGCGCCGCGATCGGTTTCCTGCTGCACGCGGCGCGGCTCGATACGGCGCGTCTCGGCGCGCGACGCAACCTGAGCATGCCGGGCATTTCCGCCACGGTCGGCGAGCAGATCGAATCGCTACGGAAGGTCGCCGGCGACCAGGCGGTGCGGCTGATCCGCGAGGAGCCCGATGCGACCATCATGCGCATCGTCGAGGGCTGGCCGCGGAACTTCGCGCCCCGGCGCGCGCTCGAGCTCGGTTTTCGTGCCGACTCGAGCTTCGAGGAAATTATCCGGATTCACATCGAAGACGAGCTCGGCCCTCGGCGAGCGTAGCGAAGAACTCGCGCACTTCCTCGAGGCTCCGGGTCGGCTTCATCGGCGGCAGGCTGGCGAGGATGCGCGCGCCGTAAGGCCGCGACACCAGGCGCGGATCGCACAGCATGAGCACGCCGCGGTCGCCCTCGTCGCGGATCAGCCGGCCCGCGCCCTGCTTCAGCTGCAGCACCGCCTGCGGCAGCTGCAGCTCCTTGAACGCATTGCGCCCCGCGCCTTTCAATGCGTCGATGCGCGCGGCGAGCACCGGGTCGTCGGGCGGCGCGAACGGCAGCTTGTCGATCACCACGAGCGAGAGCGCCTCGCCGCGCACGTCCACGCCTTCCCAGAACGACGCGCTGCCCAGGAGCACCGCGTTGCCGACGCTGCGGAAGCGCGCCAGCAGCTCGCTCCTCGATCCGGTGCCCTGCACGAGCAGCGGATACGGCAGCCGTCCGCGCAGCAGGTCGTGCGCGCGGCGCAGCGCGCGCAGCGTGGTGAAGAGCAGGAACGCCCGCCCGCCGCTGGATTCGAGCACCGGCCAGGCCGCTTCCACCACCGCGTCGGTGAACGCAGGATCGTTCGGATCGCTCGGCAACCCGGGCGGCAGATAGAGCAGCGCCTGCTCGGCGAAGCGGAACGGACTTTCCCAGCGGCGCGTTTGGGCCTCGGGCACGCCGAGCTCGCGCGTGAAGTGCCCGAAGTCCTCACCGACGGCGAGCGTCGCCGAGGTGAAGATCCAGGCACGCGGATGATCATCCATCTGACGGCGGAAGAGCTCGCCCGAGTGCAGCGGGGTGACATGGAGGTGCACCGATTGCCCCACCGCTTCGGCCCAGCGCACGTCCTCGTGCGCATCGGTCTCGAGCAGGCGCCGCAGCACGGCGTAGGCGTTGGCCGCTCGCCGGCTGCAGGCCCCCAGTCCTTCCGAGCGCTCGGCCTGTGCGGCGAGCGCGGCATCGAGCATCTTGAGCGCGGCGCGCAGCTTGACGAGCGCCTCCGGAAATCCAGCCAGACGCATCGCCTGCGGCCAGGCGAAGCGCGCGGGCGCATCGCCGAGCGCGACACGCAGGTCGCGCGTCGCGCGCTCGAGACGATTGGCGAGCGCCTCGAGCTCGGGCGAGCCGCCGCCGGAGGAGCGCAGCTCTGCACGGGAATCGCGCGACAGCTCGATCAGCTGGCTGGTGGTGAGGCTGTCGCCGAAGAAGAGGCGCGCCGTTTCGGGAAGCTGGTGCGCCTCGTCGAAGATCACGGTGTTGCAGGCAGGCAGGAGCTCGCTCACGCCTTCCTCGCGCAGCACCACGTCGGCAAAGAAGAGATGGTGGTTGATCACCACGACGTCGGCGGCCAGCGCGTTTCGCCGCGCGCGCATAACGAAGCAGTCGCTGTAGTCGGGGCAGCCCTGCCCGAGGCAGTTGTCGCGCGTCGAGCTGGCCTGCGACCAAATCGGCGCGTCCTCGGGCACTTCGGCGAGGTCGGCGCGATCGCCGCTCACCGTGCTGGCGGCGAAGCGCTCGATGCGCCCGAGCTGCGCCGCCTCCTCGGTGCTGGTCGCGCGCTGCTCGGTGACCGCGCGCCGCAGCCGGTAGAGGCAGACGTAGTTGGCCCGGCCCTTCAGCACCGCCGCGCTAGCGCCTGAAGCGAGCGCCGCCCGCACGGCGGGCAGATCGCGGTCGTATAGCTGGTCCTGTAGCGTCTTCGTACCGGTCGAGACGATGACCTTGCCGCCGGAAAGAAGCGCCGGCACGAGGTACGCGAAGGTCTTGCCGGTGCCGGTGCCGGCCTCGGCGACCAGCACCGAGTTCGCTTCGATCGCCTGCCCGATCGCCTGCGCCATCGCCACCTGGTCGCGGCGCTCACGATAGCCCGGGATCGCGGCGGCTAGCGCGCCGTCGGGCGCGAAGACCTCCTCAAGGGAGCTCATCGACCCGGATCCAGACTCGCCGCGTCTCGCCGCCGGAGACCTGGTTCGCCGAGGCGATGCCGCGCTCGTCGCGCCTGGCACCCGTCGCCACCTGGCCGAGCTCGAACCATTCGCCAAGGCGACCGCTCGCGACGGTGGAGGCTCGCTGGTAGGAGGCCGGGTTCTCGCGCTGCTGGACAATCTCCACCTGCACCGTGTCGCCGACGAGCCGAGGGATCACCTGGAAGCCGCTGGTGGTCTCCTGCACGACCGTCACCGGCTGCGAGACGACCCCCACCGGCGTCTGGATGAACTGCCGCTGGCTCACCGGCCGCGATGCGCCCGTGAGGATGGTGGCGCGGGCGCCTTCGAGCGTCTGCACCCGCTGGTCGACCCGCTCGCTGCCTTGCGAGCGGCCATCCTGCGCCCGCACATCGACGTTCGAGCCGCGGTTGCTGATGCGGCCGCTTGCATCGACGCCGCGGCTTGCGAGGTCATTCTCCTGGTCGTAGCGCACCGAGATCTGCAGCCGGCGCGCCGGCCGGTCGATCGCCTCGAGCGCGCGGCGCAGCTCGGTCAGGTTCGCCCGGCTGGTGCGCACGAATAGCTGCGTTCCCTGTCCGGACAGTGTGCCGCCCGGCTCAAGCAGCGGCTGCAGCGAGGGCAGCACCTGCTCCGCCGTACGGTGACGGAGCGCGATGATTTCCAAGGCGTTCTGCGCGCGGGCGGAGGCCGCGAGCCCTATCAGCACGGCAAATCGGACCAAGGTTGCGCGATTCATCTTTCTTCCTGAACGCGCCACGCTGCGATCGGTCGACGCGTGCGTTCATTATGAGACACAAGTTTCTCTCTACCTGTGCGTTTGTCGCCGCCCTGGCCGGCGCCCACGGACCCGTGCGCGCCGAGAGCGTGGCTGACTACCGCTTCGACGCGGCGCTCCAGGCGCTCGTCAACGTCGGCGCGCGTTACCACTACGGCGGCAGCTCGCCCGAGACCGGCTTCGACTGCAGCGGGCTGGTGAAGCACGTCTACGAGCACGCCTGGGGCCTTACGCTGCCGCGGCGTACCGAGGACCAGCGCCACGTCGGCCGCCCGGTGAAGCGCAAGGACCTGCAGCCGGGCGACCTGGTCTTCTACAACACGCGCAAGCGCCCTTATTCGCACGTCGGCATCTATATCGGCGACGGCAACTTCGTGCACGCGCCGCGGCCCGGCTACCGTGTGCGGGTAGAGAACATCGACATCCCCTATTGGCGCGCGCGCTACAACGGCGCCCGCCGCCTGGACCCGCCGGCTACATAGACATTTTTTACTCTGCTTAGTCGCGGTTAGCGCGCCGCGTCATGCAGCGCGCGCCACACCTTCTCCGACGTAAGCGGCATATCGAGCTCGAGCACGCCGAGCGCATCGAGCACGGCGTGCACCACCGCCGGCGTCGCGCCGATGGTGCCGAGCTCGCCGCAGCCCTTGACGCCGAGAAGGTTGGTCTTGCACGGCACGCTCTCGTCGAAGCTGGCGCGCATCGGCGGCAGGTCGGCCGCGCGCGGCACGGCGTAGTCCATGAGCGAGCCGGTGAGGAGCTGGCCGCTCTCCGGATCGTAGACCGCCCGCTCGCTCAGCGCCTGTCCGGCGCCCTGCGCGATGCCGCCGTGCACCTGCCCCTCGACGATCATCACGTTGATGATGCGCCCAACGTCGTCGCAGCTCGCGATGCTCGCCATCTTCACCTCGCCCGTCTCGCGATCGATCTCCACCTCGCACACCTGCGCACCGTTCGGCCAGGAAGGCGTCGAGGGCGTCTCGGTCGCGGTCACGCGCAGCACGCGCCTTTCCTGCCGTGCGGCAAGCTCGCCGAGCTCGATCGCGCGATCGGTGCCGGCGATGCGGAAGCGGCCGTCGCGGTACTCCAGGTCCGCCGCGGCAGCCTCCAGCGCCTCGGCAGCCAGCGTCCTGCCTTCGACGATCACCCGCCGCCCGGCCGCCACCACCGCCGAGCCGCCGACGAAAGCCGAGCGCGAGCCGACGCTGCCGACGCCATTGGCGCGATCGGTATCGCCCTGCACGATCTTCACCTTCGCCGCCGGCACGCCGAGCACCTCGGTCACGAGCTGCGTGTACGAGGTTTCGAGCCCTTGCCCCATCGCCTGGGTTCCGGAGAAAACGGTTATCTCCCCGTGTCCGTTGACCTCGATGTCGACCGTCTCGGTCGGCAGCGCGCCGGTCCACTCGAGGTATACGGACAGGCCGCGCCCACGTAGTCGCCCCGCCCGTTCGGACGCCTGCTTGCGGGCGGGGTAGCCGGCCCAGTCGCCGTGTGCGAGCAGCTTGTCGAGCACCGCGCTGAAATTGCCGCCGTCGTATGTATCGCCCAGGTGCGTGCGGTAGGGGAATGCTTCCGGACGGATGAAATTGCGCCGCCGGACTTCCACCGGATCGAGCTTCATCTCGCGCGCCGCCTTCTCGAGCAGCCGCTCGATCAGGAAGTTGGCCTCCGGCCGGCCGGCGCCGCGATAGGCGCCCGTCGCCATGGTGTGCGTGAGCACCGCGCGCACGCGGTAGTGCACCTGGGGCACCTGGTACACCGTCGTCTGTACCTTCGGGCCGAGCTGCAGCGGAATGATCGCCGAGGAGCCCACGGGCACCGAGCCGATGTTGCCCAGCGTATCCACCTCCAGGGCCAGGATGCGCCCCTGCGCATCGAGCGCGATGCGGTCGGCGTCTGGTTCTGCGTATAGAGCGCAGTCCGACCATTCTCGAAGACGCCGATGCACGCTCTCGGCTCGAGCGCCATGGCGATGACGCGCTGGTTGCGAAGCTCGAGCTCGGTGACATGCGCGGCGCGTTGCATCGCCGCCTTTACCGCCGCCGCATCGCCATAGGTCGCCTCCGCCGCCACGTTGCCCGGCGCCTGGGGCCAGACCTGCGCTGCGCCGGGCGCAAGCGCCTCCGTTGCGTCCACGACGCAGGGCAGGTCCTCATAGTCGATGCTCGCCTGCTCGGCCGCGTCCTGCGCCTGCGCGCGCGTCTGCGCGACCACGGCGACAACCGCCTGGCCGACGAAATGCACCGTGCCGTCGGCGAGCGGCGTGCGTAGCGGAGCGGCCATCGGCGAGCCGTCGGCGCGCTTGAAGAGCGGCGGAAACGGAATGTGGCCCACGCCGTCGGCGCGCAGATCGGCCATCGTCCAGGCGGCGATGACGCCGGGAGCGCTCTTCACCGCCGTAAGATCGATGCTTCGGATGCGCGCGTGCGCATAGGGCGAGCGCGCGACCACCAGCCAGCACTGGTTCGGGAAGTCGAGATCGTCGCTGTAGCGGCCTTTGCCGATGAGGAGGCGCTCGTCCTCCAGCCGCTTCTGCGAGCGCGAGGTGCCGAAGCGGGCGGACGACGGATCGAACTGGACCTGCAGGGGAACGGAGCTCATCGGAGAATTCTAGGGGCCGCACGGGCTTGAAAAGCCGCGCGGCAGTGCCCAATTTCGCCAGGATCACTGCGGAGGCTACCTAGCATGGCAGAAACCACCACCCGCGAGACACTCGGCTTCCAGGCCGAGGTCAAGCAGCTGCTCGACCTGATGATCCACTCCTTGTACTCGAACAAGGAGATCTTCCTGCGCGAGCTGATCTCGAACGCCTCCGACGCCGCCGACAAGCTTCGCTTCGAGGCGCTCGCCAACAACGCGCTCTATGAATCCGATCCCGAGCTGAAGGTGCGCATCAGCGTCGACAAGGCAGCGCGGACCATAACCGTCTCCGACAACGGCATCGGCATGTCGCGCGACGAGGTGATCCAGAACATCGGCACCATTGCCAAGTCCGGTACACGCGAATTCTTCCAGTCGCTGACGGGCGAGCAGGCCAAGGACGCCCGCCTCATCGGCCAGTTCGGCGTCGGGTTCTACTCCGCCTTCATCGTCGCCGACCGCGTGACCCTGGTGACACGCCGTGGCGGCCTGCCGGCGAGCGAGGCGGTGCGCTGGGAATGCGACATGGAAAGCTCGGCCGGCCAGTACTCGATCGAGCGCGCGGAGAAGCCGGGCCGCGGCACCGACGTGATCCTGCACCTGCGTGAAGGCGAGGATGACCTGCTCGACGAGTACGGGCTGAAGGCGATCATCCGCAAGTACTCCGACCACATTGCCATCCCGATCGTCATGGCCGACGGGAAAAACGAGGTAACCGTGAACCAGGCGAGCGCGCTCTGGGCGCGGCCGAAGCAGGAGATCACGGAGGAGCAGTACGCCGAGTTCTACAAGCACATCGGGCACGACTTCGAGCCGCCGCTCGCCTGGACGCACAACCGCGTCGAGGGCCGGCAGGAGTACATCCAGCTTCTCTACATCCCGGCACACGCGCCGTTCGACCTCTGGAACCGCGAGCACCGCCACGGCCTCAAGCTCTACGTGCGGCGCGTCTTCATCATGGACGATGCGCAGCAGCTCCTGCCGGCCTACCTGCGCTTCGTGCGCGGCATCGTCGACTCGAACGACCTGCCGCTCAACGTCTCGCGCGAGCTGCTGCAGCAGAGCCGCGACGTCGACGCGATCCGCGCCGGCTGCACCAAGCGCGTGCTCGACCTGCTCGACGACCTGGCGGCCAATCAGAAGGAGAAGTACGCGACCTTCTGGCGCGAATTCGGCCGCGTGCTGAAGGAAGGCGTCGGCGAGGACACCACCAATCGCAGCCGCATCGCCAAGCTGCTGCGCTTCGCCTCCACGCATGCCGAAAGCGAAGAGCAGACCGTGTCGCTCGCCGATTACGTCGGCCGCATGAAGCCCGGGCAGCAGAAGATCTACTACGTCACCGCCGAGACCTATCTCGCGGCGAAGAACAGCCCGCACCTGGAAATCTTCAAGAAGCGCGGCGTCGAAGTGCTCGTCCTTTACGACCGCGTCGACGAATGGCTGGTCGCGAACCTCACCGAGTACGAAGGCAAGCAGCTCGTGTCGGTGGCACGCGGCGAGGTCGACCTCTCCGCCATCCCGGGCGCTGACGAAGCGAAGGAGCCCGATTGGCAAGTCGGCGAGCACAAGGACCTGCTAAGGGCGCTGAAGAGCGCGCTCGGCGACAAGGTGAAAGATGTCCGCCTCTCTCGCCGCCTCACCGAGTCACCGTCGTGCCTGGTCGCCGACGAGCACGAGATCGGCGGCAACCTCGCGCGCATTTTGCGCGCGGCGGGACAGAAGGCGCCTGCGTCGCAGCCGATCCTCGAGGTCAACCCGACGCACCCGATCGTCCTCCGGCTGAAAGCGCACGACGCTCGCTTCGCCGACTGGGCAGCGCTGCTCTTCGAGCAAGCGCTGCTCGCCGAGGGTGGACAGCTCGACGATCCCGCGGGCTACGTGAAGCGCGCGAACTCGCTCATGCTCGGCCTGGTCGGCGACTGATGCAGCGCGCGCTGATCATCTTCGG